>NZ_JBFODN010000049.1:0-63796 GCF_040908345.1 Aeromonas sp. R3-1 | reverse complement strand
TGGCTGTCGGTTGCACAAGGGAGAAAAACCGGTACCGACGAGGTGGTGGGGGTGGATCAAATCAAGATGGGGAGGCGGGAGGTGACCCCGCCGCCGCGCATGTGGAATGTGTCACCGAGACCCGTCTACATTCGCAGCACTTTTCCAAAACGTCCTACTACAGCCAAGTAGCAGGCTCCTTGTACCTTGGTTGGTTACCTCGCCACCGGCAGGTCCTCCCAGCGGGTGGTGTAGCAGGGGCTCAGGTGCTCTTGTCGCATCATCCACTCAGGCGACCCCGTGCCTTGGCTGGCAAAGCCTACGCGCCCCAATCCCTTGGCTTTGATCTGGTCCATCACTGCCATCAGTGCGTCCGATTGAGCGGAGGACGGGGCAAACAGATCTGCCTGTTGCTGCCCCTTGGGGGTGAACTCACTCAGCATGACGCCCCCCTTCTGATAGCGGTAACCGTCGCGCCAAATCTGCGCTAGCAGCACGTTCACTTGCTGCAGCAGCAACCGGGTATCATCGCTAGGGCAGACCAGCCGGACGCCAGCCTGCTCACTGTAGTAAGGCGCTCGTTCGTCAAAGGGGCTGGTTCGCACGAACAGGTGCACCCGCTGGCAACACATCCCCTCGGCCCGCAGCTTCTCGGCTGCGCGAGCCATAAAGCCTGACAACGCTTGGGCCATTTCTCCACGGTCAGTCACGCGCTCACCAAAAGAACGGCTCGAGAGGATCTGCACCTTCGCCGCCGGTTCAACGGTCAGCTCTGCGCAAGGCAGGCCACGCAGCTCCTGTACGATCCGCTCGACCACCACGCCGTATTGGGCGCGTAACCCTTTGGCATCGCTAGCCACCAGGTCAGCCACGGTGTTGATGCCTTGTGCCACCAACTTGGCTCCCAAGCGCCGCCCTATGCCCCACACCTCGTCCACTGGGGTGATAGCCATCAGCCGGGCACGGCGCAGCTCGTCACGCAAGTCCACGACGCCGCCAGTGGCAGGCCACTTCTTGGCTGCATAGTTGGCCAGCTTGGCGAGGGTCTTGGTGGGGCCAATCCCGACCCCTACCGTTAGGCCGGTCCACTGCCACACTCGCTGCCGGATCTGTTGTCCATAGGCTGTCAGGTCCCCGGCAAACGACTCCGACAGTGACAGGAATGCTTCATCGATGGAGTAGACCTCCAGCTCGGGGGCCATGGTCTCCAACGTGCTCATCACCCTGCCAGACATATCGCCGTAGAGCGCGTAGTTGGAGCTGAATGCCACACCGCCATGCGCCTCGAACTGCTCGCGGATCTTGAAGTAGGGCCCGGCCATCTTGATACCCATCGCCTTGGCTTCGGGGCTGCGCGACACCACGCATCCATCGTTGTTGGAAAGCACCACGATCGGGCGGCCACGCAGCTCAGGGCGAAACAGCCGCTCACAGCTGGCGTAGAAGTTGTTTACATCAACGAGCGCTATAGCCATCACGCTGCCTCAGATTGCCAACCACATGGGTGACCACTCCGAACAACTCCAGGGAGAGGCTCATACAAGGGTCGATAGGCGCGAACGCCGGATTGGCTGGCAACAGCCGCAACCTCGGCTTGAGCTGCAAGGTCTTTACCGTGAAGCCGCCATCGAGTAGTGCAATCACCACATCACCATGGCGCGGGGTGAGGCTCTTATCGACCACCAGCAAGTCACCGGGAAAGATGCCGACCCCGGTCATGCTCTCCCCCTCGGCACGCAGATAGAAGGTGGCTGCAGGGTGGGCCACGCAGTGGGTGTTGAGGTCCAACTTCCCTTCCAGATAGTCGCTGGCTGGGCTGGGAAAGCCGCAAGAGGCGCGGTGCAAGAACAGCGGGATGGTCACCTCGGCGGGTGATGGGTCTGGGGTTAACAGCTTCATGGCAAAACACCTGTATTTATATACAGCCATTATAGCGCACCACCTTTGAACCAGCGCAAGTCCCGCATGCCAGTGATGGCGTACCATGACGCCAACAAATAACAAAGAGGTCAGTATGAGTCACAATCTGTGTGCCCTACCGAAAGAGCAGCAAGAACGGGTCGAGGTCGAGAAGGCCGCCGCATATGCGGTATGGAAGGAGCGCAACGGTCACTTGACCAGCGCCGAAAGCGAGGCGAACCAACATCAAGGTGAACTGGGTCGCTACTTCCTTGAAAAGGTCGCCTACTTCAAGTCTCGCTGACCCTATCAACACGTTCATCGGTGGCTATGCAGGTCACTAGCAACAAACCGCATTCCAAACAACTTAACGAGGTACGTATTGTGACGGCATTGGTAGTCAACTTGGTAGAGACCTACTCCAGCCGAGGTGCTTACAAGGGCGCCATTAGCGCTTGGCGGGTTTCAAGTGATATGGCCAACAAAATCTCCACCGTCATTGGGGTTTACAAGTCTCAAGTCGTGATTGTCATCGAAGGCTGCCAGCTGAAACTCTCGACACCTGATGTCAATGAACTACACGATGACGGGTGTGATGGTCGTTACTTCGTGGTCGGTGGAGACGTTTACGAAGACACCAAAGCTTGGCTAAAGCCGCATCCGTGGTTATTCAAGTCACTAGCCAGCGTACAAGGCCCACGCTACCTGAGCCTCGAAGAGGCCAACCAGATACCTTCAGGCAGCGTCATACTGAAGTAAGCCATATCTACACATCTTGATAGATAAGGTGAGGGAGGCTCGCGCCTCCCCCACTCAACACCACACCTCACACAAACTCTCAGCCTGTGCCAGCACCAGCTGGGCAGCCTCCTCCTGCTGGTCTGGCGGGTACTTGTACTTGCGCAGGATGCGCTTGACCAACAGACGTAACCGGGCCCTGACGCTCTCTCGGCTACTCCAGTCAACGGTCACGCTGCGACGCAGGCTGGCAGTCAGCTCGTGGGCTATCTTGGCCAGTATCTCGTCACCCAGCTCACGCACAGACGCCTCATTGTTGGCAAGGGCATCATAGAAGGCGAGCTCGTCATCGTTGAGGCCCAAGGCCTGCCCCCGCTTGCTCACAGCCGCGAACTTCTTGGCCATGTCGATCAGCTCCTCAATGACCTGCGCGGTCTCGATGGAGCGGTTCTGATAGCGCTGGATGACCTTGCTCAGCATCTCCGAGAACTTCTTTTCCTGGGAGAGGTTGGTCGCGAACTTCGCCTTGATCTCCCCCTCCAGCAACCGCTCGAGCAGCTCCACGGCGAGATTGCGCTCCGGCAGGTTGCGTACCTCGGCCAGAAACTCATCATCAAGTAGACCGATGTTGGGCTTGTCGAGGCCGACCGCTTCAAACACATCGACCACATCGCCCGATACCACGGCATTGCCGATGATCTGGCGAATAGCCAGGTCGCGCTCTTCGTCAGTCTTCTTCTTCCGGGTGACCTCTTTCTTGGTCAGCATCACCTTGACCGCTTGCAAGAAGGCCACTTCCTCTCGTACCGCCTTGGCTTCATCAAGGGTGCAACAGAGGGTGAATGCCTTGCTCATCGCCAGCGCGTTGTCAGCAAAGCGCTTCTTGCCATCTTCAAGACCAAGGATGAAGTCAGCAGCCCTTGCCAGCAGCTTGTGTCCACCCGTGAGGTAGTCGCTGTAATCGAAGCCATGCAACATGGAGCGCAGTACATCCAGCTTCTCCTCCAACACCGCGTAGGCCTCACGGGCATCGACCGTAGGGCGACCACGACCACGGCTGGCGGTGTACTCCTTGATAGCGCTCTTGAGCTCGTTGGCGATACCGATGTAATCGACCACCAACCCACCTTGTTTGTCCTTGAACACCCGGTTTACCCGTGCAATGGCCTGCATCAGGTTGTGGCCCTTCATCGGCTTGTCCACATAAAGGGTATGTACGCAGGGCGCGTCGAAGCCGGTAAGCCACATGTCTCGCACGATGACCAACTTGAGCGGGTCACTCGGGTCTTTGAACCGCTTCTCCAGCCGTTTCTTCACTTGGGTGGCATGGATGTGGGGCCGCAGCAATGCCTTGTCAGAAGCGCTGCCGGTCATCACGATCTTGATGGCCCCCTTGTCGGGGTCAGAGTCATGCCAGTCGGGGCGCAGGGCCACGATGGCATCATACAAGTGCACGCAAATCTCGCGGCTCATGGCGACCACCATGGCCTTGCCATGCTGCGCCTGATTGCGCTCTTCGAAGTGGGCCACCAGATCGGCGGCAACCCGCTCAATTCTTGGCTTGCTGCCAACCACCTTCTCCAAGGCTGCCCACCGTGACTTAAGCTTGGCCTGCTCGCTCTCTTCCTCATCCTCGGCCAGCTCATCCACTTCGTCGTCGATGTGGGGAAGCTCTTCGTTATTAAGTGACAACTTGGCCAAGCGTGACTCGTAGTAGATGGCAACCGTGGCACCATCGTCCTTGGCCTGCTGCATGTCGTAGACGTGGATGTAGTCGCCAAAGACGGCGCGAGTGTCCCGGTCTTCCGCAGATACGGGCGTACCGGTAAAGGCCACGAACGTCGCGTTGGGCAGCGCGTCGCGCAAGTGCTGGGCATACCCGACCTGATAGCGCGCAGCCCCTTCTGCAACCTTGCCTGGCGCTTTGAGCGAGGCGCTGAAACCGTATTGGGTTCGATGTGCTTCATCCGCGATGACCACGATGTTGGCACGGTCGCTGAGCACCGGGAACGAGTCCTCATCCTCGCCGGGCATGAACTTCTGGATGGTCGTGAACACGATGCCGCCGGAGGGCCTGTTGCCAAGCTTGTCACGCAGGTCACCTCGCGTACTCACTTGCACCGGCTCCTCGCGCAGCAGATCTTGCGAGAGTGAGAAGACCCCGAACAGCTGGCCATCAAGGTCATTGCGGTCAGTGATGACGACGATGGTCGGGTTCTCCATCGCGGCGTCTCGCATCACCCGCGCCGCAAAGCAGGTCATGGTGATGCTCTTGCCACTGCCCTGGGTGTGCCACACCACCCCGCCCTTGTGGCTACCATCTGGACGCGACGCCAGCACCACCTGCTCAATGGCCGCCCTGACCGCATGGAACTGATGGTAACCGGCGATCTTCTTGACCAACCGGCCGTCATCTTCAAACAGCACGAAGAAGCGCAGGTAATCGAGCAACATGGCCGGGATCAGAATGCCGCGCACCATGGTCTCCAGCTCGCCAAACTCGCCGTAGGGGTCGAGGTTGACCCCATCCACCGTGCGCCACTGCATAAAGCGTTCGGCATCCGCAGACAGCGACCCCATCCGCGCCTCGCTACCATCGGAGGCAATCATGATCTCGTTGTACTGGAACAGGTCGGGAATCTGCTCCTTGTAAGTCTGCAGTTGGTCGAATGCCTTCCAGATGTCGGCATGCACGTCGGCCGGGTTCTTGAGCTCCAGCACAACCAGCGGCAACCCGTTGACGAAGAGGATGATGTCTGGGCGTCGGGTGTGCTTGGGCCCCTTGATGGTGAACTGATTGATGGCCAGCCACTCGTTGGCGGCGGGGTTCTCGAAGTCAACGAGGCGGACAAAGTCCCCCACCGTCTCGCCATCCCGCTGGTACTGGACTGGGACCCCATTCACCAGCAGGCGGTGAAACGCCCGGTTGGCCGACAGCTGCGCCGGGGTATCGAGATTGACCACCTGCGCCAGCGCGTCTTCACGCGCTACCATCGGCACAGACGGATTGAGGCGTGCTATCGCGCCTCTCAACTGGTCGAGCAACAGCACCTGATTGAAGTTCGCACGCCACGGGTTATCAGAATCGGGGGCAACGTCGTAGCCACACACCACGCGATAGCCCACCTCGGCCAACCACCCCAGCACCTCTTGTTCCAACTGATCTTCGGTCATGCACCATCACTCATCAACAGGGAGAAACGCCCGTCAGGCGGGCTCGGTGGGCCTCAGTGGCAAGCGCAGTTCGCACGCAGAATCCGCCCCCGGCTGGTATGGCAATATCAGCCGGTGGGACGAACTGGCAGCCAAGTCAAACGGCAAGACCCACAACGTCAGGCGGGCATCATAACAAAAAGGTTCGAGTGGAACTTTGAGCTGGCTCCATGATGGATAAATCAATACCAGATGACCATCATCCTGCTCGGTCAGATACTTGTGGCCATAGGCAAACAGTTGGTAGAGGTCACCCTGGCTAATGCCGTACTTGCCGTCACGGTCGCTGCTATCGAGCCGCTTCCACTTCACATCCATCACCCAACGCTTGTTACCGTGCTGCAACAAGAGGTCCGGCTGTAACCGGAACATCTGCTTGCCTTGCTGGGTGCAAAGGTACTGACTGGCCACCTGGGCCTTGAGGTTGGCATCGGGCAACAGCTCTTCACGCAGGCACGACTCTACATAGCGCTCGAACAGCTTCTCCATGGGGAACAGTAGGCTGATGCCGCGCCACTCACCATTCAGGGCACTCGGCATGGCACGATAGAGGATGAGCTCGCACCACGGCCGAACCCCTTGATAGTGAGCCATCAAGCGGTCATGTCGCCACAGTCTGAAATCCCCTTCCACATCGCGGCTGGCAGGCACATCCACCAGCAAGTGGCGTAGCTCCTGTGCCAACCGCCAGTTGTCCGGGTGCTGAGTCGCATTGGCGACGGTCTCCAGCGCCCGCTTGAGCAGCCGGTTCTCGGCCCGGTCGGGCAAGAAGAGGTCGTAACGTAACGCAAAGTGGTGGCCCCGGCCCGGTGGCTGGCGCATCTGCCGGGCGACATCCAGCTGACCACGCAAGAACGGCTCGGTCGCCTCAAGGCGCTGATAGTCACTGCGTACGCCGCGTTTGACCAGCTGATCGAGCTCGGCCAGAAAGCGCGCGATAACCCACTCGTTAAGCGGCATATCAAAGCGTTCCAGCGACGCCTCCGCCGTTTCACGGGGTGGCAGATCCAGGGCTCGCTCCAGCATCCGGCGGATCAACTCACGACCATCCTCGAGTGGGTCATCCTCATTGGCGGTCTTGGGCAGGATCTCGATCACCTGCCCGGTGGGGGTCTCTATCACCCCCACGTAGTTGTCCAGTTGCAAGGTCCGGCTATCTTCCACCTGCGCAAGAGCGGGTGCATGGCTTACCTTGTAGCGCTGGCTCAACCGACATAACCAATCGAAATCAACCGGGTCAATATGGGCAAGTGTCAGCGTATTAACAGTGTTATCTCTAACGGTTAGCCGACCATACTCACGAACCGTGATGGGAGCCTTCACTGCGCCCCCTTGTCACCCTCGATGGTCAAGACATAGGCCTCAATACGCCTAAACGCCTTCTCATTGATGCTCCAACGTTGGCGTTGTCCCCCAACCGCTATATCACCAAGCAGGGTCTTGAGTTCGAGCTTGGGCGCCTCGAGGAACATCGCCTCAGCCTTGCTCTTACGATGATCATTGAGCACCCAGGCGATGCGCTGCCAGTCCTCAAAGAAGTACTCCTGCAACAACGGCAGGATCTGATGCTGGAAGAT
Organism: Aeromonas sp. R3-1; assembly: GCF_040908345.1. Lineage (NCBI taxonomy): Bacteria > Pseudomonadati > Pseudomonadota > Gammaproteobacteria > Aeromonadales > Aeromonadaceae > Aeromonas > Aeromonas sp. R3-1. The sequence continues at coordinate 56,390 of NZ_JBFODN010000049.1, read as the reverse complement.
GTATCCCAACTGCGCCAAGGTTGGCTTGGCAGCCGCTTTGAGCGGCATAAAGTAGGCATGACCGAGGCAATGGTCGCGGTCCAACAGCACCTCGATACGCTGGTTCAGCGTATGCAGCAAGCGACCTACGTCTACCTTGTGCCCCTCTTCCTCGATGACCACGCCATCAAGCAGCTCGGCCCTGGGCGGCATCTCTTCAAACACAAAGCGGCGACGCAGAGCGATATCGAGTCCGGCCAAGGAGCGGTCAGCGGTGTTCATGGTGCCGATAAGGTAGAGGTTGTCCGGTACGCTAAAGGGGCGCTTGGAGTAAGGCAGAGTAGTGGTCAGCGCCTCGTCAGCACCAGCTCGCTTGCTTGGCTCTATCAGGGTGATCAACTCACCGAATATGCGTGAAACGTTACCCCGGTTGATCTCGTCGATGATCAGTACGCGTTTGTTTGATGGTGTCGCGCCAGCTTCACTCTGCGACCCAGCTTGTGATGCTGTGGCATTGACCAGAGCAAGCAGCTTCTCCGGGATCAAGGTCGGGGCCTTCAACTCATAGAGCGTCATCTGGCTGAATTGGCCGTTGATCAGCTCACCGCATGGGAGCGAGGGGCTGAACCGGCATAGCCACTTGACCGGCCTGACCTGCGCGTAGCTGTCATCCCCCTCGTAGTGCACGTCACAGCGATAATCACCGGTAATCTCGCCGATTGCGCGGAACTTGAAGTTACCATCGGTGACCACCACAAGGTCGCCAATCTTCATCCGATTGACCAGCGTCATCACGCTGGTAACGGCATAATCATTTGGGTTATTGATCTTGCCTACCGATTGTTCCAACACACTCTGTACGTCGCTGCGGGTCCGACACTTGCTATAGTCGTGGGAACTGCCGTAGCCCAACCGAATAACGCCCTGCTCTATGCAGTCGTCAAACACATGGGCATCCTCCCCCAGGGTATTGCCAAGCGACATCTTCCAGACCCGGCGTCCCTCCAGCGTCATCGCCTCATGGCTGTCGCTGCGCGTGACTTTGGCGGCCACCGCGTCACACATGCGCTTGAAGACGCCATCAACCACGTCATAAGTCAGTTGACCGCTGTCTCCATCACTCTCGGCACGGATCCCCTCCACAAAGTCTTCATAACTGAAGCTCTGGTGGAAGGTCACAAAGTCGATACGCCCCTCCTTGACCAGCTCATCAAAGCGCGCTTTAAGCGCCTTGCGGGCCTCTGGGCTCACATCATCGTCGTGTTGTGCCAGACACTCGGGGTCGAGAATAGCCAGCGCCTTGTTGATAGTGTGGTAGGTCTTGCCAGTGCCGGGGGGACCATAGAGGATCTGGTTGAGTGGGGATGGTGCAAGTTGTGGCATGGGAGCGTCCTGCTGCGATGCGGATGGGGTGGGAGGAGTCATAATCGAGCCATTCGGAATATGGGTAAGTTGATACCGATAGGGGTCAGAGCCTATCCGAGCCAATTGCAACTGATCGCCAGCACATACAGACAACTGCTTGAACATGGTTCCAAAGCGTTTCTGCAACCGGCCAAACTTACCCAGCACGGCGGTAGTGACCTTCTCTCCGGTTGGCAAAACCAGCTCAATAGCTGCATCTGCTTCACCTTGGTCATTCGCTATAACATCCACAGGAAAGAAGGCAAATTGGTGGCGCCCGATGCTGATATAGCCATTATCAACAGCCCCCTGGGTCAACTTGACGACGAGCGTAGCGGAGTGCGCCTCAGTTGCGAGTATCATGCTTGCGCCTCCGACACCATTGCCTCGGCATCCGGCAAGCGCAGTTGGCCGGAGATCAGGCGGGGTAGCAGTGTATCGCGCAAGTTGGCGAGGGTTTGGGCTTGCTCGTGATTTGACAGAATGCGTTCAAGCAATACTCCAACAGAGCCGTTGAAACGATCCAAGATGCTTTGTGTCGGAGTGACCACGGGATAATCCAGTAGTACTGCACCGCTAACATTCGCTTGTGCACTGCCATGAGAACGTGCTTCGGCATAACCTTTGAATGCAGAGTTTCTAACTAAGCAGTAAACAAATCCCAAATCAATCAAACCAGATTTTGTGGCAATGCGCCCAACTCGTTGATTTAGATATGCATGCTGCTCTACGTGAGGCACAAGCCCCGTTTCCCCAACGTATCCAGTCATACCAACGAGCAGGTCACCTCGTCTAAGTTTGAATCGGCTTAGGCCCTCCGTCGTTTCGGGAGCTATATACGAACACCCAGAAAAATCTATGATTCCCGGTTTAACGTCGCCAATCTTCACTACTGGGTGCCCAGATTCACACCAGTCCTTGCTCTTAAAGGCATAACCATTCTGAAAGTGGGCGACATCTCCAAGAGTTCCTGTATTCCACCCCTTCGGCACCATGCCAAGCTCGGACTCTTCGAAGCTATCAGGAAACAACGCGGCGACCTCGGGTGCCAGCCCTGCGGACTGCTCGCCGCGAGCACGCGCATGAGCTGGATCAAAGTCAACAAACCACGACTTGAACAGTGCATGTGCGATGGCCTCCAACGTGACATTGGTTTCGCGCAGCAGAGCGATGCGTTCATCGAGTGCTCCGAGTAGTGCAGCAATCTCCTGTTGGATTGCCAATGGAGGTAAACGCATTTTGAACTTGAAACAGTCGCCGACCCGGATATGGCTAACGACTGAACCAGACCCCTCATGACTACGAAATTGATGCTGCAAAGCCGGAGATAAAAATGAATAAAGTAAAAAGCGTGGATCTAGGTGTTTGGGGTCAGCTCTGTATTGCATGAGCCTTTGGCCGAGAAATACTCCTTCGCTCTCGTTAACTAATCCAACCTCACCAATAGGAGCTTCTCGAGTAAGGATCACATCACCCGGCTGCAACCTAGCTCGGCGAGTCCACTTTTCATAAGTTTCTTTAACAACATACCGACATGTCGAGAGGTCGATCCGCCCATTCCTAACATTTGTCGTTCGTATCATCCGATAGGGCGTAGGCTCTTCTACGATGGGTGCCGTTTTGTTCACGCAATCGACGATCAACTCGCAAACATCTTCAACAGCAACCAAAGGCCACTCAGAACTCATACCCAAGCCCCCCAAGCTTCTGTTTGATCAACAGATCCAGCTTGGCCCCCTTGGCCATCTGGTCGCCAAGTTGCTTGGTCAACCGAGCCATCTTGTCTGCGAAGGCCTCATCGTCCTCCTCCACCTCTTCGGTGCCCACATAGCGGCCGGGGGTCAACACATGGCCGTGTTCGGCGATCTCAGACAGGGTTACGCTGCAGCAGAAGCCCGCTACATCCTCGTAAGGCTGATCGCACTCCCCGTCCCCTTTCCACGCGTGGAAGGTATCGGCAATACGGGCAATCGCGTGCTCATCGAGTTCGCACTGCACCCGGCTGATCATGGTGCCCAGTTTACGGGCATCGATAAACAGCACCTCGCCTTGGCGGCGGGTCTTGTTCTTGGCAAGGAACCAGAGGCAAGCCGGGATCTGGGTGTTGGTGAAGAGCTGACTCGGCAGGGCCACCATACACTCCACCACGTCCGCCTCCACCATGGCACGGCGAATGTCGCCCTCGCTATTCTGGCTCGAGCTCATGGATCCATTGGCCAGCACGATACCGGCACGACCAGTTGGTTTGAGGTGGTAGAGCATATGCTGCAGCCACGCATAGTTGGCGTTGCCCGCAGGCGGCGTACCGTAGACCCAGCGCGGATCCCCCTCGAGGCTACCATGCCACCAGTCGCTGATATTGAACGGCGGGTTGGCCAGCACGAAGTCTGCACGCAAGTCAGGGTGCTGATTGCGGGTGAAGGTATCACCGTTTTCGCGCCCGAGGTTGTAGTCCATCCCCTGGATGGCAAGGTTCATCGCCGCCAGCCGCCAAGTGGTCGGATTCGACTCCTGACCGTAGATGGAGACGTCACCCAACTTGCCGCCATGGGCTTCGATAAACCTCTCCGACTGCACAAACATGCCGCCTGAACCGCAGCAGGGGTCGTAGACCTGACCATGATGGGGAGCAAGCACCGCCACTAGCGTTTTGACGATGCTGGCAGGGGTATAGAACTGGCCCCCCTTCTTGCCCTCGGCACTGGCAAACTCGCCAAGGAAGTACTCGTAGACCTGCCCCAGGATGTCGCGTGCTTCACCGACATCACTGCCAAAGCCAATCTTGGAAACCAGATCCACCAGCTCGCCGAGCTTGCCATCGGGCAACTGGGCACGGGCGTAGCGCTTGTCGAGGATGCCCTTGAGCCGTGGGTTCTCCTGTTCGATCAGGGTCAGCGCATCGTCGATTAGCTTACCGATGGCGGCATCTTTGGCCTGAGCACGGAGGCCCTCCCAACGGGCCCCTTCCGGTACCCAAAAGGCATTCACCTCACGGTAGTAATCGCGATCTTCAAGCTCCTCGGCCAGCAGCTCATCGTCACAGTCGTAGAGGAAGTACTCGTCGCTCTCATCGGCAAAGCGGCGGGTAAGCTCGGCGCGACGGGCGGCGAAGGAGTCGGAGATGTACTTGAGGAAGATAAGGCCCAGCACAATGTGCTTGTACTCGGCGGCGTCCATGTCGGCACGCAGCTTGTCTGCGGCAGCCCACAGGGTCTTCTTCAGCCCCTCGATACCGGTCGCTTGCGGCTCATCCTTGGCCTGCTTGCCCTTGCCACTGGCTTTCGCTTTGCGTGGTGCTGCAGCGGCGGCTTCGCCTTCCAACACCCGAAGCACAGCACCACCCCGCCCGCGCCCCTTGCGCAGTACGCCCTGTTCCAGCAGGGCCTCGCGTGCGGCGGTAAAGTCCTCATCGGTCAGGTCGCTGAATTGGGCTTTCAAGGTTTCCATCAGGGCTTGGTTGCCGATACTGCTGCCATCTTCAGGAACGGCGGCCAGCAGCGCTGTGCTGAGCTCGTTGGGGTCGGTCATGGGGTTCTCCGGTTAATGCGTGTTGCCTTCACAGCCCACCTGCGCGAAAGCCAGGGTGAGGATGCGGGCCAAGTTGTCAGACTGACGGAACGGCGCATGCCGAGCCTTACGGGCGCAGCAGGGACCTATCCAGGGTGGTGGGTCAACAGAAGGCGATGCAGCCAAGGTGATGCATCGGCGAGAAAAAGTCCGGCCCGTCAGTCGTCTATCCATTATCTGGCGGGCAGTTTATACAAATGAACCCCGCAGCACTATGCGTAATGTCACGCTGGATGCGCTCATCGCAGGCGAGGTAGCTCAAGTGGTCAGAAGGCAAGCAGATCAGCCAGACACAATAAAAAAAGGGCCTGATAACAGGCCCGACTAACGCACGAACATCTCACGGAGGAACGAAAGCAATGGGATCGTCACTACCAAACTCACACGGACTCTCACCCGAAACAGCATAGACAAATGACAATTAAATCAATACCAAGGTGACCATACAAACGTCGTTATTGTTAAGTGGGTCAACAATGCGGAATTTTGTTTCAACGTCACTTGCCCAAGACTGCGCAGTTAGCTACCGTGCTTGGGTGCGGCCCGCACGACTTGCACACGAGTCAAACCGGCATTGAATACCCCAAACCCTTAATGATCTGATACCCAGCATCCACCTTCCGGTTGCTTAAACGTGTGCGCCTGACCCGAAGCGTGGACTCGGAGATTGGATCATGACTATCAAGCAATTCGTGCACGACACGCGCCAGCAACTCGTTGACTCAAGCGCACTGTCACTCAAGACCAGCCACCTCTACGAACTGATCGCCGCCGCTTTCGGCTACCGCAGCTACGCTGCGCTTCAAGCCGAGGCGATCGTGCTGCACCAGACACCTTGGCCCTGTCAGCCTGACCTCGGCCTACTCGAGCAGCGAGGACGTGAGCTCGCGTTACCCCAACCCCAGACCCTGTCGCTGCTGGTTGGCCAGCATCTACAGCGTGCTGGCGTGGTGAGCATCCAAGTCGAGGCTCTCGGCCTGACTGATGAAGGCGATTGGGATGACACATGGGAAGATGGCTGGCTCGATGATGAGGTCGAGGATGACGACGCGCAGCTCCAACCAGCCCCATCCAGCACGACGCAACTCGATGCGGCGCAGGCACTACTAACGCAACTTGATGCCTACCATCAGCCCCCCATCGCCCTACAGGCACTGCAGCAACTGGAGGCCTTCGCAGAACGAGGCCATCCACAGGTGCACTGGTGGCTGGCACAGCGATTGGGTGATGCAGAGACTTATATTGATAACTCCGACGTGCCAAACGGCTACTGGTACAGAAAGCAACAGGAAGGGATGGTGTTGAGCGGTCCAGAACTGGAGTTTGCCAACGGCTTCGCTGCAATGTTGGAACAACAACAACGCTGGCTTCATCACACCCTCAAAGCCGCCCAAGGCGGCATCGTCGAGGCACGCTTTGCACTGGCCGAAGCAAGGTTGGATAGCGGCATCTTTGACATTGACCCAGCCACGGTGAGCGACCCGGCAGCCATCGCATGGCTCGCAATGGAACACGACAACCAACAAGCTGCCCACCACTGGTTGACGCAAGCAGCGCAGAGAGGCGATACACAGGCCATGCTCGCCCTCATTGAAGAGTACGACCGGGACAACCTCTACCAGTCTTGGGTATGGCTGCGTTTAGCCCAGTTGCTTGGCGACGACTTCACTCAGGACGACTTAAGAGCCATCCACGAGGATGGCAGCCTATACGATGATGATGTGGGTGGACCACTCTATGTGGCCGGACGGGAAGGCATCGAACTGCCCCCACTCGCCCCCGAGCTTGCCAGCAAGGCAGAAGAGGAAGCACAGCGCTTGTTCGCCCAGAGCGCCTCAGAGGCTCTATAGCGCAATCAAAGAACAAGGGGGCACCTGCCCCCTTATCCCTTGGCCAGCAAGCGCCCTGGAGGACTGAGCGACGTCAGAGCCTGAGCGAACATACACCGGCATGGGCCAAGAAGCTCGCAGTGATGTCGTGACACAATGACACAATGACACTGTCAAATGGCCTCATGATATGAGCTGTTCGATAGGCTAAACCGCTCAATAAGATCTGCTAGCTTCAATTAACAAGTTCGGCACTGTCAGCCTCGACATCTAGCGCAGGCTCTTCCTCGTCAAGCTCAGTGGCTCTACGCGCCATAGTCTGAATGTGGTTGCTCCACCACTCCATCATAGGCCTGCGTCTTTCTAGGAAATCGGTACGGTTATAGGCTGCACGTACAGCGTCTCGATCCATGTGACTCAGTGCGACTTCAATCAAGTCCTTTGCAAACCCTCGCTCGTTGAGCACCGTACTTCCAAGTGACCTGAATCCGTGTGCTACAAGCTTGTCAGCGAATCCCATACGCTTCAAAGCCATATTGACCGTTGACTTGTTACAGTGGCTACGTCGATTACGTTCCCCGGGAAAGACGTAGGGAAACCTGCCCGATATCGGCTTCATTGCGTGCAGAATATCGAGAGCTTGATCTGTGAGAGGTACCTGATGCTCCCGGCGACGTTTCATCTTTTCGGCTGGTATACGCCATACCTTGGCCTCCCAGTCAATTTCATCCCACCGGGCTGTTGCGGCCTCACCCGGCCTAGCAAGGGTATGGAGGCTCCACATGATGAGATTACGCGTAATCACGGTAATGCTGGCTTGGTTTACTGCTCGGAGAAGAACGGGTAACTGACTTGGCTCGATACTGGGCAAGTGCTGCTTGGTTGGTTTATCAAATACCTGACGGATACCTGCACACGGGTTGGCCATGATGTAGCCCGAGTTAACGGCATACGTCATGATCTCGTTGATTCGCTGGCAACTACGTCGAACCGACTCGTGCTTCTCCTCCAGCTTGAGAGGGCGCAATGCAGCAATTGCATGCTGTGCCGTCACTTGCTGGATCGGGATATGCCCCAATCCGGGCAACACATGCCGCTCCAGTGAGTTCCACAGGTCCTTGGCATACTCAGCGGTCACCCTGCGTTGGTGCAGCGCCCTCCATTCCTCGGCAACAATGCGGAAGGTGAGGTTGGCTGCAAGTCGTTCTTCAGCCTTTTGGTCCTGGGGGTCTTTGCCTTTGGCTAGCAACCGGCGGTATGCATCTGCCTGATCGCGGGCGTCCGACAACGATATCTCCGGGTATGCGCCTAGCGAGATCCGGGTACGCGACCCACTTGGTCGAGTGTATCGAAAGCGCCATAGCTTATTCCCGTTAGGGGAGACGCACAGCTCAAGGCCGTTTCCATCTGAAAGAGTCCATTCGATCTCACGGGGTTTTGCGTTACGCACTTCCGTGGCAGAGAGGGGTTTGGTAATTCTTGGCATTGGTACACGCTCCATCGTAATGCCGCACGTCATGTACCAAAACATGTACCAAAAACCACCGGTTTTAGGCAAATCAAACCGAACTTCGCCGGACACTAAAAAACCCGCAAGGCCTTATGCCATGCGGGTTTCCAGTACTGTCCCAGACTATCTCGGACTACAATTTGGCGGAGAGACAGGGATTCGAACCCTGGGTGGCATTGCTGCCACAATTGATTTCGAGTCAATCCCGTTCGGCCACTCCGGCATCTCTCCGTGGGGAGAGAGTTTTACCCAAGCTTGGCCGAGGATGCAATAAAAATTTCTTAGATATCAAATGGCTGAATCAGATATCTGGGAGCAGGCTCACAATGTGGCGCGTGCTGTTCGCGTTGCCAGGCCACCCTGCATCCACCCGACATTAACCCTCTCGCACACTCGGCCATTATCCATATCGTGATATTGCCCCATTGCCATCAGGCGTCTCTTTTTCCTGCTTGGCGCTCAAATTTATGGGTGATGCCGATTTTTGGCAGGTTTCCTATGTATCCCCACATCATTGCTTGTGCGCGGCAAGCTGGTAATCATGGGCTGATTGAGGAACAATCGCGCCATTCTGGCGGCTGTATTGATGATATTCCGCCCCGATTGAACTGATGGATCTTCTTATGCGATTGCCGAAACTCAAGCCCCTACCCTTAACGCCCGCCCTTTCCATGCTACTGGCAGCGATCCTGCTCTGCGCCGCGCCGGCAGAGGCCAAACGCTACCCGCTGCCACCTGCCGGGAGTCGCCTCATCGGTGAGCTGGAGGATTACATCATCCAGCAGAATGAACATCTGGAACTGGTTGGCAAAAATACGCAAATTGGATTTTTGGCGCTACTTGAGGCAAATCCGGGTGTAGATCCCTATTTACCCAAGCCGGGCACCCGCTTGACGCTGCCCACCCAGATGCTGCTGCCCGATGTTCCTCGCGAGGGGATCGTCATCAATCTGCCCGAACTGCGTCTCTACTACTTCCCCAAAGGGAAGAGCGAGGTCATCGTGCTGCCCATCGGGATTGGTGATATCGGCCGCGAGACTCCGGAGATGACCACTACCGTCATCGAGAAGAATCCCAACCCGACCTGGGTACCCGGCCCCATGGTGCGCAAATCCTGGCTGGAGCAAAAAGGGATCACCCTGCCCGCCGTGGTGCCCCCCGGCCCGGAGAATCCCCTCGGTAAGTTCGCCATGCGCCTTGGCTATGGCAAGCGCGACTACCTGATCCACGGCACCAACAAGGATTTTGGCGTTGGCCTGCGGGTAAGTGCAGGCTGCATCCGGCTGCGACCTGACGATATCGAAGCCCTGTTCAAGATTGTGCCGATCGGCACGCCGGTACGGGTCATCAATCAACCGGTCAAGGTAGCCATCGAACCGGATGGTCACCGCTGGCTGGAGGTACACTCCCCGCTCTCCCGCACCGAAGAGGAGCTTGAAAATGGCGCCCCGCTGGTGCTATCTCCGGCCATAGAGAGCTTTATCAGCGCACCTGACGTGATGCAGGATGAGGTGACGGCTGCGCTGGAGAGCAAAAATGGCCTGCCCCGCCCCATCAGCAGCCAACTTGTCAGTGGCTAAGTCACCAGCGCCCGAGTCGCACCGGAGTCACCTTACCTCATGAAATTCCTGCCCCTCCTACTCCTGTTGGCCTGTCACTCCTTGTGGGCCAAGGACATCCTCTGGATGAGCAATGGCGACCGTCTGACCGGCAACATCGAGGAGGTGACCGAACAGTCGGTGCGCATCGCCCTGCCCTACAGCGGCGCAGTCACCGTCCAGCGGGAGGCCATCAAACGCTGGCGCATCGATAAAGAGGACAACCCCAAGGCAACGGCAAAGGGTGGGCTCAAGCTGTTCGAGGACGACCAGGATGAACGCAACGCCTGGCTCTGGACCGGTAGTGGCGATCTCAATGTCAAACTCAAACAGAATGACAAGCAGACCAACAACGTCAACCTCAAGTGGAAAAGCGAGCTGGCCAATCTGGACTGGCGTTACAGCTTCTCCGGTGAATATACCTATGAGACCGCTGACAACGTCACCGACAGCCATGATTATCAGCTCAACCCTACGCTGGACTACTTCTTCAACCAGCAGTGGTTCTTGCGCACCTCACTCGATGCCGAATATGACATGCTGGATAAAGATCGCTATCTCTACATGGACTATGGCTCGGGGCCTGGCTACCGCTTCTGGAACGACAAACGCCGCCGACTGGAGCTGATGGCCCAAGGGGGATTAAGCCGACTCTACTTCCGTGAAGATAGCGAGGTTCCCAAGATTTTTCTGGGTGAACGGGTCATTGACTACCCCTTCGCCGGTTTTAACTGGGATTATCGCCAACCTTTCTCCCTCTGGCAGGAGAAAATGGAGCTGTTCAGCCAGGGGCGCTATCTGAAATATCTGGCACAAGCCTCCCCCTATTTCACACGTAATCAGGACCTGAAAGGCAGCATAGGATTGCGCTACTACTTCAACGACCATCTGCGCCTCTCCTGGTCGAGTGAGCTGGATTGGGAAGATGCTGACATCCTTGTCGACACAGGCAGCCCGGAACCCCGGGAGAGCGAATTAAGACACCTGCTCAGCCTTGGCGCCAGTTTCTGAGTCAACCATACCTGAATGGTCGAATTGCCCTGAATGCTATATCGAGATTGTGCTTGTTGGCAGGTTAGCTCGCCTTTTTCAATCTGCTCGACCAACGCCAGTTTCAAAGTCAGCGAGTAATCGCGCTGTGTCCGTTTCACACCTTGTCCCATCGAGCTCTCGATTTATTGGGGGAAAAAGTGCAAACCATATTCAGGACGGGACACACGAACACTAAAAGCCTACCTCAGCCATGGCTGGCATGGCCGAATCCTCAAGTTCTCCGTCAGACTCGCCGCGGGTGCAGTCGATGATGGATCGCTTGGGGTTGTTGGGATCGCGCAGCAGCAGAGGGGCTGAGCCCTCGTCATGCTTCTGCTCGTCGCCAAACTCGCTGCCGTAGGCGTTGTGGGTCAAGCGGCGGGCATTGGCGATGGGGGTATCAACAAAGAGGGCGTGCACTTCGAAGCTGGAGGCCGGCACGATAAAACCGACCACCGGCAAGCCGTGCAGCTCCTCGTGCACCTTGTACCAGGCAAAGCCGTCGCTCACCTTGTAGGGGGTGTAGTTGGCCAGTTGTAGATTGGCGGGCCTGCCCGTCTCATCCACATAGAGATCGGTAAATTCACAGGTCGCCAGCCCCTGCCACATCCGCTCGAATGGCGTCGCACAGCCCATCAGTTGCAACCCGGCCAGCAGCACCAAGCCTCTCTTCCACATTCCCCTTCCCTTCTTGCAAAAATGAACCGGCGCTCAGTCAAACGCCCGCAGCCGCGTCACCAGCAGATCGATAAAGCCCGGACGATCCAGCCCCAACAATACCAGCGCATTGGCTGGCTTGCCGGTCAGACCGTAGCGATCCACCACCGTCATCCCCACGGTATGCTCCCCCCGGGTCTCGATATCGACCCGGCACTCGACTCCGTGGAACAGCTCGGGAGCCAGCAACCAGGCAATGGTACAGGGGTCGTGGAGCGGTGCACCAGCAAATCCCCACTTGGGATCCCGATGGTAGATCATGAAAAAGTCGAGCAGCCCGGCCACGCACTGGGCTACCGGATTGGTGATGGCGCGTACCCGCTCGATATCCTCGTCCATCACCTGCGCCTCATGGGTCACATCAAGGCCACACATGGTGATGGGTATCCCCGACTTGAAAACCATATCGGCCGCTTCCGGGTCCACATAAATATTGAATTCCGCCGCCGGGGTCCAGTTGCCGGCCCCTGCGGCGCCCCCCATCAGCACGATGCGAGCGATCTTGCCCTTTAGCTCTGGGTGAGCCGCCAGCAACAGGGCGATATTGGTGAGCGGGCCGGTCGGCACTAGGGTCACAGGTTCTAGGCTCTCGCGCAGACATTTGGCCATCAATTCAAGCCCAGTCATGGCCTGTGGCACAAAGGCAGGATCAGGCAGTTTGGGGCCATCGAGACCCGATTCGCCATGGACGTTATCGGCGATGATAAGCTCCCGGGCCAGCGGTTTCGGTGCCCCCGCCGCCACCGGAATATCGTCACGTCCCAGCAGGGTGAGAATGCGCAGGGCATTGTTGAGGGTCTTGTCCGGCGTCTGGTTGCCCGCGCTGGTGGTAACCGCCAGCACCTTCAGTTCAGGGCTGGCCAGCGCCAGAATGAGGGCGATGGCGTCGTCGTGGCCGGGATCACAATCGAGAATAACGGGCAGTGCCATGGGATGAGTCCTTACAACATAACAGGGAGCCATACCTTAACAAGCAAGCCTCGGATGAACTCGGGAAGGGGTCACAAAACGGGGCCTTGTTGGTGACCTGGGCAGTTTGCACTGTATACAGCCTCGATCAACACGGCTCACTATCAAAAGTTTGCATGGCGTCATGCCGTTCATTTTCCGAGGCAGCGCACCGCCCATTCGCCCGGCCGCGCCGGTTCGGGTATGATCGTCCCCCGTTTCCAGCCCGTGTGCCCTATGTCCGTTATCGTCGACACCTTTATCGCCCCGCCCTGCAATGCCGCCATCGAGATCCTGTTCGAGGATGAACACCTGCTGCTCATCAACAAGCCAAGCGGCCTGCTGAGTCTGTCAGGCAAGAACCCGCAGAACCTCGACTCGGTGCATTATCGACTGGTACAGGATTTCCCTGGCTGCACCCTGGTGCATCGCCTAGATTTTGGCACCTCGGGTCTCATGGTGGTGGCCAGAAACAAGGCCATCAATGCCCTGCTCTGCCAGCAGTTCAGCCAGCGGGCGGTGAGCAAGGCCTACAGCGCCCTGCTGTGCGGTCATCTGGCTAGTGATGAAGGGCTTATCGATGCCCCCATCGCCAAGGACCCGTCGATTTTCCCGCTGATGAAGATCTGCGCTGCCAGCGGCAAACCCGCCCGCTCCCGCTATCAGGTGATTGAGCGGCTGGAGCAGCAGATGCAGGGGCAGACCGTGCCTTTGACCCGGGTACGACTGGTGCCGGAGACCGGCCGCACCCATCAGCTGCGCATCCACAGTCAGTTGCTGGGCCACCCCATCCTAGGTTGCGATCTCTATGATGGCCTGCTTCCCCCCGGCTGCAAACAGGCGCCGCGGCTGATGCTGCACGCCAGCGAGCTGGATTTTACTCATCCGGTGAGCGGCAAGCCGATGCAAGTGCGCTGTCCAGCGCCGTTTTAGAGGCAATCAGTAGAGACAACCAGCGCGAGTGCGGCGGGAATAGAGAAAGGCGTGACGCGAGAAGAAAAGGGACAAATGGCGGATAAAGATAGGGGCCGCGCTTTCGCAACGGCCCCCACCCCCCACTCTTTGTGGTGCTATCAGATCAGCTTGCGGGCAGCGCCCAGTACGATCTTGATGGCATCAGATTCGGTCTTCGCCATGGTCTCAGCGTTCGGGATCTCTTGCTGGGTACGGTTGACGATAACGCCAGCCACCATACCGGCACGCAGGCCCTGGCTGGAGCACATGGTCAGCAGGGTTGCAGATTCCATCTCATAGTTCAGCACGCCCATGGCTTGCCACTCTTTCATGGAACCCTGGAAACGGCTCACTACGCGACCGGATACGGTGTCGTAACGCTCCTGACCCGGGTAGAAGGTGTCGGAGGAGGCAGTCACACCGATGTGCAGCTTGGAGCCCATCTCTTTGGCGGTGTTCACCAGCGCGGTGGTGCAGTCGAAGTCGGCAACAGCCGGGAACTCCATCGGTGCAAAGTGCAGGCTGGCACCGTCGAGGCGCACGGAACCGGTGGTCACGATCACGTCACCCACGTTCAGGTGCGGCTGGATGGCGCCGGTGGTGCCGATGCGCAGGAAGGTGCGGATGCCCAGCTGGGCCAGCTCTTCTACCGCGATGGAGGTGGACGGGCCACCGATACCGGTAGAGCAGATGATCACGGCCTTGCCGTCCATCTCGCCGCGCCAGGTAGTGAATTCACGATGGCTGGCCAGGTGCACCGGGTTATCCAACAGCTCTGCGATACGCTTCACGCGCTCGGGGTCACCGGGGACGATCGCCAGGGTGGCGCCTTGCAGATCCGCTTTCTTCAAACCCAAGTGAAATACATCAGACATATTGGACTCCTGGTTGCCCCCTGCCAGCATGGTCAGGGCACAAGTTAAGATGATTCTTTATGATACTTTCAAGCCTTTACCCCCCTCTTCGGGGAGGCGCCAACTATGGTCGAAAGCGCTTTCCAATTCCTTGAAGCGCCTCACACTTCCACGCATTGACAGTGACAAACATTGCGCAAAACGTTTGCTAACTCAATGAAATAATTGACAAACGTTTTTCTGTAAATCGAGTCAGATGCGGGAAAGTCAAGCCTGGTTCAGCGCTTAATTAACGACTCGTGATCGACCCCGTAAAGTTGTAAACAAGATGCTTTTGTATCCCTTTCTAGATGGTAGCCTAGCTCTTAACTACCACTTAATGGCTAACTATAGGAAGTCCATCATGGCTACATTCAAGTTCTATATTCCCGCTATCAACCTGATGGGTGCCGGCTGTCTGCAAGAGGCTGCCGCCGATATCAAGGGTTACGGCTATCGCAAGGCGCTGATCGTCACCGACAAAATCCTCAACCAGATCGGCGTGGTCGCCAAGCTCACCACCCTGTTGGCTGAACATGGCATTGAAAGCGCAGTTTTCGATGAGACCAAACCCAACCCCACTACCAGCAACGTTGAAGCGGGTCTGGCGATGATCAAGGCCAACGGCTGCGACTGCGTCATCTCGCTGGGGGGCGGCTCGCCCCACGACTGCGCCAAGGGCATCGCGCTGGTCGCCGCCAACGGTGGCAGCATCAAGGATTACGAAGGGGTGGATCGCTCCGCCAAACCGCAACTGCCGCTTATCGCCATCAACACCACCGCCGGTACCGCCTCCGAGATGACCCGCTTCTGCATCATCACCGACGAAGCGCGCCACGTGAAAATGGCCATCATCGACAAGCACGTTACCCCGCTGATGTCGGTCAACGATCCCGAGCTGATGCTGGCCAAGCCAGCCGGTCTCACCGCCGCCACCGGTATGGATGCCCTGACCCACGCCATCGAAGCCTATGTCTCCACCATCGCCACCCCGGTAACCGATGCCAGCGCCGTGATGGCCATCGAGCTGATTGCCAAGCACCTGCGCACCGCCGTTCACCATGGCGATGACCTGCATGCCCGCGAGCAGATGGCTTATGCCCAGTTCCTGGCCGGCATGGCCTTCAACAACGCAAGCCTGGGCTATGTGCACGCCATGGCCCACCAGCTGGGCGGTTTCTATGACCTGCCCCATGGTGTCTGCAACGCCGTGCTGCTGCCCCACGTTCAGGCGTTCAACGCCCAGGTGAGCGCGGCTCGTCTGAAGGATGTCGCCCGCTATATGGGGGTGGATGTGAGCGCCATGAACGACGAGCAGGGCGCCGCCGCTGCCATTGCCGCCATCAAGCAGCTGGCGCTGGATGTGAAGATCCCGGCCGGTCTGAAGCAGCTCGGCGTCAAGGCCGATGACTTCGATACCCTGGCCAGCAACGCCCTGAAAGATGCCTGCGGCTTCACCAACCCGAAACAGGCGAGCCACGAAGAGATCGTTGCCATCTTCCGCGCGGCGATGTAACGGCTGCCGGATTGCCAGAAAGGGTCGCAGTGCGGCCCTTTTTATTGGCTGATGGATCAATGGCTTTTTACTTCCGTGGAGGGAGTCGGTATGATTTGCCGAGCCAAAAAGACTGTATGGATGATCTGAACTCGATATGCGGATGAAACACCTGATTGCCGCGGCTTTGACCGCCCTCACCCTCTCCGGTTGCAGCCTGGTATATCGTATCGATATTCCCCAGGGCAACTATGTGGAACAAAAACAGGTCGACAAACTGCGCCAGGGGATGACCCGCGAGCAGGTCAGCTATGTGCTGGGGACCCCCATGCTGCGTGACGGCTTTGACCCCAACACCTGGTACTACCTCTATGAATTCCAGCCGGGCCACGGCGACAAGGAGCGCAAAGAGCTCACTGTCACCTTCGCCAACGACAGGCTGACCACAGTGACGGGTGACTTCCCGCTGCCAGCAGCTTTCAATACCCCGCTCTGATATCCCGCAAAACCGGCCTCGCGCCGGTTTTGTTTTATCCAGCCCAGCGTTATGTATCCTGCCCGACAACACTGAGTCATTCCTCCCCATTGCAGCTGCTCGCAAATTGCCTGATGCTGATGAGCAGCCACCATGGCATCAACACCATCGAATGACACAGGGAGAATCCCCATGAGCCGGATCCTGATTGCCGGAGCCAGCGGCCTGATCGGTCGCGAACTGGTGCAGCAACTGCCTGCCGAACATGAACTGACCCTGCTCTGTCGCAAGCCGGGCAAGGAGGCGCACCACTGGCTGCCGGTCAATTTTGATGATCTGGCCAGCGTCACCCTCTCCCGCCCGGTCGATATCGCCTTCTGTGCCCTTGGTACCACCCGCAAGGAGGCGGGCTCTGCCGAGGCGTTTCGCCGGGTCGATCTCGACTACGTGGTCGCCTTTGCCGAGCTGGCCCACCGCCACGGTTGTCAACGGCTGATCGTGGTCTCGAGCATGGGGGCCAGCGCATCGTCCCCGGCTCTCTATCCGCGTACCAAGGGAGAGATGGAGCAAGCCCTGCTGGCCCAATCCTGGCCACGGCTCGCCATCGTGCGGCCCGCCATGCTGCTGGGTGATCGCCAGCCACCGCGCCTCTCCGAGCAGGTCTTTCAGACCATCTACCCGCTGTTTCGACCGCTGCTGGTGGGCAAGCTCGCCCGCTGGCGCGCCATCGAGGCCCGTCAGGTGGCTCGCGCCATGATCGCCCTCTCGAAACTGCCCGCCGGGTGCGAGATTGTCGAAAACGAGCAGTTGCTGGCCCTCTGAGCCCGGCCTTTTCCACCGCTTTCGCATTCAGTCGTGAAAACAGAAGGGCAAGCCAGCCGGCTTGCCCTTCGTCTATCTGTTGGCGTGATACACCCCAACCACCTCTTGCCACCATTGACCGCGCTCGGCAGTCAGGGCAACCGCCCTCAACCGCGAATATGGTCGATAAAGGCGTCGATCTGCTCGCGGGTGCAGGCGGGGTTCATAAAGACCGCCTTCTCTCCGGCGATGTAGGAGTATTTGCCCCGTGCGTCGTAGTCGGAGTGGGCCACCGCCTCCACCCAGTTGGTGTAGAGCCCCACCTTGCCGCGCCCCTTGAACAGGCTGCGGTGGTAGTCGGTGTTGCGCTGCAAACGGGCCTTGTAGGCAGGATCGCTGGAGCGGGCCAGCTCGAAGGCGAACTCGGCCTCCGGATCGCTCACCCACTCGGGGTTGTAGATCTTGAAGCCAACGCTCGGCCCCTGATTCTCCTGCGCCACCAACTTGACATTGCCGAGCTGGCTTAGCCGGAAGCGGAAGTAGTTGGCATTTTGCAGGCAGTGGGCCAGCACGGTGCGATACCCCTCGACCCCCATGTAGTTGAGCGCCGCATAGGCACCGAACAGGCCGCTCGCGCCGCGGGAGCACTCGATGGTGGATTGCAGGTGGGTCTGGCCCTGAATGTCCCGCTCAAAATAGGAGAAGTTCTCCGGGTCATTCTCCATCGCCTTGAGATCATCCTGCTCCTTGATCATCACCAGACTGGAGGTGTAGGGCACATAGCCCCACTTCTGGAAGTCGACAGTGAAGGAGTCGGCATATTTCAGCTCGGCAAAACGCGCCACGTTGCGCTCGATCCCCGCCAGGGTCGCGCTGTTGATGGCGAGCGGGTTGGTGGCAAAGTCGTAATCGAGGAAGAAGATCATCGACCAGCCGATAGCGGCATCGACGTGGATGTGCGGCTTGACCGTCACCTCGAACTGCTCGCAGAGGCGATTGCGCAGCTCGAACACGGGTTTCACCTGATCCACCCCGAAGGTGTCGGTGGTGCCCATGGTAAGCATGATGGTGGGTACCACGTGCTTCAGGGCGAAGCAGGCGGTCAGGGTGCGCTCGAGGTGGTCAAGATCGATGTCATTGTTCTCGCCGACCTGAATGCGGATGGTCTTGTTCTCGATATCGACCCCAAGCAGGGAGAGGTTGGTGATATTGGAGTAGTGACCGCCCTGGGAGTTGATAATGCGGTAATCCTGATAGTGGCCGAGCCCCTTGTGCTTGGCCTCCGGCAGGCTTTTGCGAATGCCGAGCAGGTAGCCATAGAGGTTACAGAAGGTGCCCCCCTGGGTGAAGATGCCGGTGGCACGCTCGGGATCATAACCCGCCAGCAGCGCTATCTGGCGCACCACCTTCTTCTCCAGCTCCTCGGCCACCCCGGCATATTCGGAGTAGACCAGATTGGGGTTGGCCAGAATGCCCAGCTGGGCGCCGTAGATGGCGGGATCCGCCGACATGGTGATGACGTTCTCGACGCTGGAGGGGTTCTCCCAATCCTTCGACAGGGCGGCGGCAAACAGCAGCTCGGCCATCGGCTCGCCCGGGGTGCGCATGGTGGCGGGCACCGGCATGGTCTCGCAGAGATCGGCAAGGCGGGCGCGGCCATCTGGCCAGGCGTTCAGACGGGCATCCGGGGCCAGGCCACGGGCCCGAAATTCATTGAGGGTGGCAAAGCCGGGTTCGCGAAAAACCGGCCAGAGATCGGGATTGCGCGAGAAAAAGTTGGCTTTTACGGCTGCAAACCGGTTTGAGAACTCGGGGTGGACGGCGTTGACGCTTTCGTCTTTCAGATAAACTAAGTCACTCATTTTTATACCATTAGTACAGCAAATGTGCGGCCGTTATACCCCTGTGCCAGCGGTGCCGACAGCGACAATATCTAATGGCCTACCCTACTTTTTGTCATGCATCAGCCATGACAAGGGCTGGCAAAAAGGCGCCTTTGGGGCGCCTCTTTGCATTTCGTGATCTCGTTCACATGTTGGCTGACAGAGTCCTTACTACCAGACGGCCATCAGCGCACCGTCCCCCCTCAACGCAGGGAGGCCAACAGCCACTGGGCAAACTCCATCAGCTCGCTCTGCTGCTGCGGAAAAGCTGCCAGCCAGGGCTGCAGGCGCGCGGCGACCGCCTCCGACCGATAGTCGCAACCCGCCAGCTCGGCCGCCAGCAGATCGAACGGGGCGGGTTCCAGGGTATCGCTGAACAGCTGCGCCCGGGTGATAACCCCCTTCTCCACATCAAAGTGCAGCTCCACGCCGCCCCAGCCAAAGCGCTCCTCCAGCAGATGGCTGAACGCCGGGGCATGGCCATAGTTCCACTCCCAGCTGCGCTGGCGGGCGAAGGGCTCGGCAAAGCCCGGCAGATCCGGCATCTGCGCCGGGGAGATATGCTCGGGTTCGACCCGCGCACCGTAGTGGTGGAAAAACGCCTCGGTAAGCGCCTCGCTCACCTGCTGATGGTCGATCCCCGGCAGCAGTTCGCACAGATTGGCCACCCGGCTGCGCACCGAGCTGATCCCCTTGGCGGCCAGCTTCTTGGGGTCGGGATTGAGGTAGTTGGCGAGGCGACCAAGATCGGCATCCAGCAGCAGGGTGCCGTGGTGGAAACCGCGATCCAGGGTCTCCCGATAGGCTGACCCCGATACCTTGCGCTCCCCGTCCGGGGTGGCCACCAACAGATCGTTGCGACCGGAGGCAAAGGCCTCGATCCCCAACCGCTTGAGCCCGTCCAGCACGATGGCGGTGGAGATGCTCTTGTCATACTCCGGCTTGCCCGCCATGAAGGTGAAGCAGCTGTTGCCAAGGTCGTGGAACACGGCGCCACCACCACTGCTGCGGCGCGCCAGGGTCACGCCATCCTCTTCTATGCGGCGGGTATTGCACTCCTTCCACGGGTTCTGGGCCCGGCCGATCACCACGGTATTGGCGTTGCGCCAGAGGAACAGCACCCGCTGGCCGGGGTCCATCTGGCGGAAGATGCACTCCTCGACAGCCAGATTGAACAGGGGATCGTGAGAGTCGGAGATAAGAAGACGCAAGCGGGACATAACAGGACCTTATCCGGAACAGGGGGCAACATGATAACACTGACGGGGCCACCACTGACCCGTTTCACCTTAACCGGCGCGCAGCAGCATGGATACATTGGCTTCACACCCGACCGTCCCATAAAAGTATCTTTTGATATAACGACACAACTTGACGTGAAACCACGAAAAAAATGCAGTCAAACCACAAAGACAACGATAAAAACGGGAAAAAATGGCTAGAATGCGACCACTTTAATTGGCCATATGGCTCTCTTCTTCGTCACATAACTCGCCAAAAAACAGTATGCGCATATCGAGTGTGATGAATGACACAAAAATGACTTTTAATGTCTCGGACACCCCATTGCAAACGCCTTCACCCCCCTTGCAGGTTACAACGAATTGCTTGAATCTAGCTTAGACACCGCCTCCCGAGAGAACGCTGTATGACGGAGAACGCCGACCCCCGCCAGCGCCCCAGCTGGTTCCTGCCGATGCTGGTCAGTATGGTCATCGCCACCCTGATCTCTCCCCCCTTGCGGGCCGAGGAGCAGGTCATCGTGCAACTGCCCTGGCAACATCAATTCCAGTTTGCCGGTTACTACGCGGCCATCGCCAAGGGCTTCTATCAGGATGCCGGTCTGCGGGTCACCCTGCGCGAGGCGAACGACCGGACCGATGTGGTCAGCGAGGTGATCTCGGGAAAGGCCCATTTTGGCATCAGCGGCAGTGACCTGCTGCTGGACCGGGCCGCTGGCCGACCAGTGGTGGTGCTCGCCGCCCTGCTGCAACACTCGCCACTGGTGCTGCTGACGCTGGAGCGGCCCGATATCCGCAACCCGGCGGATCTGGCCAACAAGCGGCTGATGCTGGAGCCGGGCTCCAACGAGCTGCTGACCTATCTGACCCGGCATAACGAGCGCCGTGACTGGGTCACTGTTCCCTATGAGAGAGGACTGCAGGCACTGCTGGCGGGCGAGGTGGATGCCATCAGCGCCTACAGCTCCACCGAACCCTTCTATCTGCAGCAAAAAGGGATCCCCTATCGGGTCTTCAGACCGCGTACCGTCGGCTTCGACTTCTACGGTGACAACCTGTTTACCTCCGAGCGGGAGCTGATCACCCGACAGGATCGGGTCTACGCCTTCCAGCAGGCCAGCCTCAAGGGGTGGCGCTATGCGATGGATAACCCCGAAGAGATGATCAACCTGATCATGGAGCAGTACCCGAGCGGCGCGGGTCGTGAACAGCTGGCGTTCGAGGCCCGCGAAACCAGAGCGCTGATGCAGCCGGATCTTGTCGAACCGGGTTACATGCAGCAGGAGCGCTGGCTTCAGATCGCCAAAACCTATCTGGAGGCGGGCATGCTCCAGGTGCTGCCCAACCTCGACCACTTTATCTACGACCCGGCACAAGAGCGGCTGCGCCAGCAGCGCAAGTTGCTCGACAAGAGCGTGGCGGTGGCCATGCTCGTCACCTTTACCCTGATGACCCTGCTCGGCATCTTTTTGCACCTCTATCTGCGGCTGCGTCAGGAGGCGCGGGATCGCCAGCGGCTGACCCGTGAACTGGCCCAGAGCGAGCAGCACTACCGCTTCGTGGCGGAGAACAGCGCCGATGTGATCTGGACCATGGATGCCAGCAGCTTGCGCTTTCGCTATGTCAGTCCGGCCATCGCCGCCCTGAGCGGCTACGAGGCTCCCGAGCTGTTCGCCATGCCACTCAAGCAACTGCTGCCGGATGCCTCGCGGCAACTGCTGCGCGAGGAGATCTCCGCCACCCTCACCGCCTGGCAACGGGGGGAACACGACCAGACTCGCCGCGTCATCCGCACCCAGTTGCGTCACAAACATGGCCATCTGGTGGCGACCGAGACCATCACCACGCTCCATGGCAGTGGCACGGCCCAACCCGAGGCGATCCTGGGCGTCACAAGGGATATCACCGAGCGGGCGGCGCGGGAGGCCATGATGCACCGCCTCGCCTTCTACGACCCCCTCACCGGCCTGCCTAATCGCCGCCTGCTGCAACAACGGCTTAAGGAGCTGCTGGATCAGGAGGCGCCCCGTCCGCTGGCTTTGATGTTTATCGATCTCGATCACTTCAAGCCGATCAACGACACCTTCGGCCACGAGACCGGGGATATCCTGCTCAATCTGGTGGCCGAACGAATGCGTCACTGTGTGCGGGAGCAGGATCTGGTGGCACGGCTGGGGGGCGACGAGTTCGTCATCTTGCTGCCCGATACCGGCGATGAAGTGCTGGCGGTGGCCGACAAGCTGCACCGCCAGTTGCGCGATCCGTTCCAGCTGGAGGGGCAGGAGCTGCTTATCTCCAGCAGCATCGGGCTGGCGCTCTATCCGGAGCACGGAGAGGATGCCAAGACCCTGATGCACCAGGCCGATCAGGCGATGTATCAGGCAAAGCATCGCGGCCGTGGCCGGGTCTGCCTCTTTAGCGCAGGGCTTGATCCGGAGCAGGGCGCCCTGCTGTGGCAACCCGGCCACGAGTGCGGTCACCCGCGTATCGATGCCGAACATCGCCAGCTGTTCGTGCTGACCAACCGGCTGCTGGAGCGGGTCAAGGATCAACACGAACACCCGGCCCCGTTTCTGGAGAGTCTGGAAAGCCTGTTCGAGATGGCCCGTCACCACTTCGCCTTTGAAGAGCAGATGCTGGCGGAGATCGACTATCGGGAGCTGGCCAGCCACCGCCAGGATCACCAGCGCCTGCTCAACAAGGCAGGTCAGCTGCTGCACGCCGCCAAAGCGGGGAAGCTGGGCAACGACGAGCTGCTCAACTTCATCATTCAGGAGCTGGTGGTCGGCCACATGAGTCAGGCGGATCGCCGCTACTTCCCCCTGTTCAGATCAGAGCGCAGCGTGCCGGTTGCGGAGGAGGTCGCCTAGTCCCCCCCTGTTCAGGCCAGAGCGCAGCGTGCCGGTCGCAGAAGGGGTCGCCTAATCACCTCGCAGGGCAACCACAGGGTCGAGACGCACTGCCCGCAATGCGGGGGCAACCCCGGCCAGCAGACCGACCAGGGCGCTGCAACCCAGTGCCAGCAGCAGATAAAGAGGATGGAGGGTGAGCGGCAAGCCAGCCGCCAGCAAGGCGAGCAACAGCTTGAGCCCGCCAAGCAGGGTCAGCCCCATAGCCCCGCCCAGCAGCGCCAGCACCACGGCTTCGAGCAGAAACAGCAGCAGAATACGGCGCCGCGGGCAACCCAGCGCCATCAGCAAGCCCACCTCGGGGATCCGCTCCTGCTGGGCGATGCTCATGATGCTGAAGATGCCGACCGCCCCGATCAGCAGCGAGATAATGCCAAGCCCGCCAACCGCCAGTTTGATGATGGAGAGGATCTTGTCGAGGCTGGTCAGCATGTCCTGCTGGGAGGTGAGGGTAAAATCCTCGGCGCCGTGGCGGGCGATCAGCACCCGCCGGATCTGGGCCGAGATGTCGGCCTCCGTCTGCCCGGCGCGATAGATGACATCGATCTCCTGCAGCCCCTCCTTGTTGAATAGCGCCTGGGCGTGGGCGGCGGGCAGATAGATCATGTCGTCCAGATCAAAACCGAGAAATTGCCCCTTGGGGGCCAGCACCCCGGCCACCCGAAAGCGGCGATCACCGGCGCGTAGCAGGCTGCCCGGCGCATCGCCACCGGGAAACAGCTCCGCCGCCACCTTGGCGCCCAGCACCGCATAGGCGCGGGGCATGGCACTGTCATCGGCGGGCAGAAAGCGCCCCTGCACCAGGGTGAGTCGCCAGCCGGAGAGCGCCGCCGGGCCGGTGCCCAGAATGGCGGTGCTGCGGGTCAGCCCGCGGCTGCGCACCTCCCCCTGCCCCTGCACCACCGGCAGTGCCGCCTCGATACCTGGCAATCTGGCGAGGGCATCGGCATCCTCCAGCAGCAGGGGACGGCTGCTGGAGAGGATGCCGGGCGGCCCGCCGGCGGTTTCGGTCTTGCCCGGGGTCACGGCGATCAGCCGGGTACCGAATTGGGAGAAACTGTCGAGCAGATAGAGCCTGAGCCCCTCGCCGATACCGGTGAGCAGGGTCACCGAGGCGATCCCGATGGCGATACCCAGCGCCGACAGCAGGCTGCGACTGCGCCCCGCCAGCAAGGCGCGCCAGAGCCAGAACAGCAGATCAGCGGCGCGCATCAGCCCCCACTCCATTGCCCGCTGCGCAGGCTACTGACCGGATCTTGCCGTGCCGCCCGGGAAGCGGGCAGCCAGCTAAAAAACAGCCCGGTCAGCAGGGCCGCCGGTATGGTGCAGAGGGTCGCAAGCAAAGGGACCGCCGCCGGAAAACTGGGCCAAATCACTCCGGCGAGGGCCACCAGGGCATAGCCCAGGGCTGTGCCAAACAGCGCGCCACCGCCGCTCAGCAGCAGCGCCTCCCATAAAAACAGCTGGCGGATCTGGCGACTGTCGGCCCCCAGCGCCTTGAACAGACCGATCTCGCCGGTGCGCTGGCGGGTGCTGATCAGCGCCAGATTCATCATCATGATGCCGGAGACCAGCAGGCTGATGGCGCCGATACCGGCAACCGCCAGGGTGAGAGTCGAGAGAATGGTGGAGAAGGTGGCCAGCATGGCGTCACGGCGCACCACGGTCACATCGAGCACCCCGTGGCGCGCCTGCATCAGCTGCTCCAGTCGCTTGACCAGCGGCGGCACGGCCAGCCCCGCCAGCGGCTGGATCAGCAGCCGAAACAGCCCCTCGGTATTGAACAGCCGCATGGCGCTGCCGACCGGGATCAGCGCGGCTTCCGCCATATCCATCCCCAGATTGCTGCTCTGGCTGGTGAAGACCCCCACCACCCGAAAACGGCGATTGTCAAAACGCAGCCACTGGCCGACCGGGTCGGCCTGACCGAACAGCTCCCGGGCCACCTTGGCCCCGAGCAGGACGGCCGGTCGATCCTCTGCGGCATCCCCCGGCAACCAGCGGCCGGAGAGCAGCTCCAGCCCGTGGGTATCGCGCAGCCCGTTGCTGCTGCCAAGCAGCATGGTCTGGCGCAGCCGCGCCCCCTGTTTGGCCTCGGCAAAGCCCATCACCAGCGGTACCAGCCGCACGTTTGGCTGGTGCTGGCCAAGATAGTGCATGTCATCGAGAGTGATCTGCCGCAGGCTGTTGCCGGTGACCGGCGGCAGCCCGCCGGTGGTCTCCTTGCGGCCCGGGAACATCACCAGCAGATCCTTGCCAAGGGAGCTGAACTGGTCGGCCACATAGCGCCTCGCCCCTTCCCCCAGCGCGGTGAGCAGCAGCACCGAAGTGACGCTCAGACTCACCGCCAGGATCAGCACCAGTGCCCGTGAGCGCTGGCGCAGCAGGGCCACGGCGGCAAAGCGGATCACATCGGGCCGCCGCATTCAGCCTCCGTCACTATGAGTGCTATCGGTGCTGATACGGCCATCGTTCATCAGTATCCGCCTGCCCGCTCGTTCCCCGAGGCGCGGATCGTGGGTCACCACCACCAGCGTGATCCCTTGCTCCCGGTTGAGCCCCTCCAGCAGGGTAATCACCTCCTCCCCGGAGCGGGAGTCGAGATTGCCGGTGGGCTCGTCAGCCAGGATCAGCCGCGGCGCCATTGCCATGGCACGGGCGATGGCTACCCGCTGACGCTGACCGCCGGAGAGTTCGGCAGGGCGGTGTCCGGCCCGGTTCTCCAGCCCCAACTCCCCCAGCAACTGCTGGCTGCGGCGATGGCGCTCGGCGGGAGCAATCCCGCACAGCATCAGCGGCAGCTCGACGTTTTCACGGGCGGTGAGGCGGGAGATCAAGTGAAACGACTGGAACACGAAACCGATACGATGGCCGCGCAGCTGGGCCAGCGCCGGCTCTGACAGGGTGGCGGTATCCTCCCCTCCCAGCCAGTAGCGCCCCTCGTCGGGCCGATCCAGCAACCCCAGCACATTGAGCAGGGTCGACTTGCCGGATCCCGAGGGGCCCATCACCGCCAGATACTCCCCCTCGGCAACTCGCAGAGAGACGCGATCGAGGGCAGCCACCTCGCTGCCACCCAGAGTAAAGCGACGACTGACGGCATCGAGGCGAATGAGATTACTCATCCGGCTGCTCCGTGGCGGCGCTGAAAGGGCCCTCCCCGACAATCTGTCCGGGCTGGGCTGCCAGCCGCTCACCGGCGGCGAGCCCCTCGGCCACCTCAATCCAGTTCCAGTTCTCCACACCCCAGCGGGGCAGCACCCGCACCAGCTTATCCCCTTCCAGTCGCAACACGCTGCCATCGTCGGCCCGGCTGCTGGCCGCCACCCGCAGCACCTCGGTGGCGCGGGTCACCTCGACCTCAAGGTCGGCACTGTAGCCAATAAGCAAGGGCACATCGGTGGGCAGGGCGGTGAGCGCCGCCTCCACCTCGACGGTGCGGGCCTGCTTCTCCAGCTCCTTCACATAGGGGGCGATGCGGGTGACGGTGGCGGCAAAATCGCGCCCGGGCATGGCATCGAGCAGTACCCGGGCAGACTGACCCATCTTGAGACGGGCGGCATCGACCTCATCGATGGGGGCAGAGACATACAGACAGCGATCGTCGATAAGATCGATCACCGGAGGCATGGCGACCCCGGGCGGTGAGGGGGTCATATATTCGCCCAGCTTGCTGTTGACCTCCGCCACCACGCCGGCAAACGGCGCCAGCAGGCGGCGCTCGCTCAAGCGGGCCTCCACCTGGGCGACCTGCGCCTCGTCAACCCGCTCCTGCTGACGGGATGCCTGACAAACATAGCGGCGGGTATCGGCCAGATTCTGGGCCTGCTCGGCGAGGGTGCGGGAGGTGAGGTTTTTGGCCAGCAAGGTGGCCAGCCGGTTAGCCTCCCGCTCGTAGTAGGCCGCCTCGCTGCAACGCTCCTCGCGCTGGGTCTTGCCAAGGGCCTGCTGGGCGCGGGCCCGGGCGAGATCGGCGTGAATATCGTCACTCCAGAGGGTCAGCAGCAGATCTCCCTGCGCCACCCGCTCCCCGGCCTTGACGGCGATCTGCTCCACCACGCCGCCACCGGGCAGACTGAGCCCGGCCCGCTGGCACGACTTGATGGTGCCAGCCCGGGTGTTGACCACGGTGACCAGCACATCCCCCCGCCCGACCTCTGCCAGCCTGATCGGCGTCGGCTGCGGTCGCCACCACCATGCCACAGCAGCCACCGCTACCACGGCGCCACTTCCCCACCACAACCAACCTCTCTTCATCGCGCATCCTTTCGCTAGTGACTCCCGTCATGAGCGTCGGGAGAGCAGGGCATAATAGAGCAAGGGTATCACCACCAAGGTGAGCAAAGTGGAGACCAGGATCCCGAAAATCAGGCTGATGGCCAGTCCGTTGAAGATGGGATCATCGAGGATAAACAGGGCTCCGATCATCGCCGCCAACGCCGTCAGCATGATGGGTTTGGCCCGCACCTGCGCCGCTTCGATCACCGCCTGCTCGAACGCCACCCCGGCGCTGCGCTGCTGCTCGATAAAGTCCACCAGCAGGATGCTGTTGCGTACGATGATCCCGGCCAGGGCGATCATCCCGATCATCGAGGTAGCGGTAAACTGGGCCCCCAGCAGGGCGTGGCCCGGCATCACCCCGATGATGGTGAGCGGAATGGGAGCCATGATGATGAGTGGCACCAGATAGGAGCGGAACTGGGCCACCACCAGCAGATAGATGAGGATCATCCCCACCCCGTAGGCGATACCCATGTCGCGGAAGGTTTCGTAGGTAATCTTCCACTCTCCGTCCCACAACAGCGCCACTTCCCCCAGCTTGTCGGGCTGCTGCACGTAATATTGGGGCAGGTCGATATTGGCACCGGCGGCAAACATGCCGTAGAGCGGGCTGTCGGTGTGGCCACCCATGTCGGCCACCACCATCACCATGGGCTGCATGTTCTTGTGCATGATATAGCTGGGGGCCACCTCATCACGGCGACTCACCAGCTCGGAGACCCGCACCAGCTGGCCGCTCTGGCTGCGCACCTTGAGGGCCAGCACACCCGCCAGATCCCGTTTGTCACCGGGAGCCAGTTCGATGCGGATCGGCACCGGATACTTGGCGCCTTGCCCCTGCAGCCAGCTGGCATCCTGATAACCCACCCCGCCATTGAGGGTGTTCACCAGCTCCCCGAGATCGACCCCGAGCAGGGCCGCCTTGCTGCGATCCACCACCAGCCGCCACTTGGGCTGCGGGTCGGTCAGATAGATATCCACATCCACCAGATCCGCCGTGGCCACAAAACGGGCCTGTACGGCGCGAGCGGCCGCTTCGCGGGCGGCCTGAGTCGGGCCATAGATCTCGGCAACGATGGGGGACCAGACCGGCGGGCCGGGCGGCACCTCCACCACCTTGAGGTTGCCCCCTGCCGCACTGGCGATAGCCTGCAGCGGCGCCCGAACCGATTGGGCAATCTGGTGACTGCTGCGATCCCGCTCATGCTTGTCCACCAGATTGACCTGAATATCCCCCACGTTGGCGCCGCTGCGGATAAAGTAGTGGCGCACCAGCCCGTTGAAATTGATGGGGGCAGCGGTGCCGGCGTAGATCTGGTAATCCTTCACCTCCGCCACCTTGGCAAGCTCCCGCCCAACCGCCAGCAGGGTGCGCTCGGTCTGCTCCAGAGTTGCCCCCTCAGGCATATCGAGCACCAGCTGGAATTCCGACTTGTTGTCAAAGGGGAGCATCTTGAGCACAACCCACTGCACCACCGGCATGGCGGTGGCGGCCCCGACCAACAGCAACACCACCAGCCAGAGTTTGCGTCTGGCGCGCTTGGCGCCTTCACCGATCAGGAAAGGGGTCATCAGCCGGTGAAAGAGGCCGGCCTTGGCCTCGCCGTGGGCAGCCTGCACCTCCCCCTTGAGCAAATGGCTCGCCAGCCAGGGGGAGAAGATAAAGGCCACCAGCAGGGAGATAAGCATCCCCATGCTGGCATTGATGGGGATGGGGCTCATGTAGGGGCCCATCAGACCGCTGACAAAGGCCATCGGCAGCAGGGCCGCGATCACGGTCAGGGTCGCCAGTATGGTCGGCCCCCCCACTTCGTCCACCGCCCCCGGAATAAGATCCTTGAGCGACCCCCTGCCCAAACCGCGATGGCGATGGATGTTCTCCACCACGACTATGGCGTCATCCACCAGAATGCCGATTGAGAAGATCAGCGCAAACAGCGACACCCGGTTGAGGGTAAAGCCCCAGGCCCAACTGGCAAACAGGGTCAGCGCCAGGGTGATGACGATGGCCACCCCCACTACCAGCGCCTCGCGCCAGCCCATGCTCACCAGCACCAGCAGCACCACCGCCGTGGTGGCAAAAATCAGCTTGCCAATGAGGGTGTTGGATTTGGTCTCGGCGGTGACGCCGTAGTCCCGGGTCACCGTCACCTCGACCCCGGCAGGGATAAGCCGATTTTTGAGACTCTCAACCCGCGCCTCCACCCGCTTGGCCACCTCGACCGCGTTCTGGCCCGGCTGCTTGCCGATGGCCAGGGTCACCGCCGGATAACTGGCCTGCCCCAGCCCCATCCAGCTGCGTTTGGTCGGAGTCTCCTGACCCAGAGAGACCCTGGCCACATCCCCCAGATAGACCGGCTTGCCGTCGTGCAGCCCCACTACCAGCTCGCGGGCCTCCTGCTCGCTTTGCAGGAACTGCCCCACCTGCACCTTGATCTCACTGTTGTTCTGCTCGATAGCCTGTGTCGGGCCCACCTGATTGGCGGCCGCAAGACGTTGGCTCAGCTCACTCCAGCTGATGCCGTGGGCGCTGAGGGCCGCCGGATCCGGCATCACCCGCAGCACGGCACTCTGGCTGCCCAGACTGTAAACATCGCGGGTACCGGGAATGCGCTTGAGTTCGGTCTCCAGCTCATGGGCGACCCGGGTCAGCTCGGGTGCCCCCAGTTGTTTGCTCCCCTCTTTGTTCCAGTCTTTGCTCCATAATGTGAGGCTGACGATGGGGACATCATCGATCCCCCGGGGTTTCACCAGCGGCTGACCGACTCCGATCCCCTGTGGCAGCCAGTCGCGGTTGGAGTCGAGCTGGTTGTTGAGATCGACGATGGCCTGCTCGCGGCTCACCCCCACCTTGAACACCACCACCAGCAGGGCGCCATCGGGTTGGGAAAAAGAGTAGAGGGTATCAATGCCCTTTATCTGGGAGACCACCTGCTCGGCAGGGGTAGTGACGAGAGAGGCCACTTCAGCCGGAGTGGCTCCCGGGAAGGGAATATAGACATCAGCGAAGGTGACATCGATCTGCGGCTCCTCCTCCTTGGGGGTCACCAGCACGGCAAACAGACCGAGCAACAGCCCCACCAGCGCCAGCAGCGGCGTGATGGCCGAGCCTTGGAACAGCACAGCCAGCCGACCGGCAGGCCCCAGCCTCTCCTTGTTGCCGTTCAGCTCGCTACTCATGGGCCACCTCCTGCTGCTGCGCCCAGGCATCGGGAGCCAGCTTGTCACCGGCTTGCAGCCCGGCCAGGATCTCGCACTGCCCTTCAAAGCAATGGCCGACCCGCACCGGCGTCAGGGCCCAGCCAGCGGGCTGCTGCAGATAGACGCCATTGAATTCCCCTTGCCGCAGCAGGGCGCGATCCGGCACCTGCAACACCTGACGCTCACCCTGCTTGAGCTGCACCTTGAGCCACATGCCGGGCAATACCCCGGCGGTTTGCGGCGGCAAGTCGAGGCGCAACCTGAAGGCGTGGCTCTGGCTGTCGGCATAATTGAAGCGGGTCAGTTTGACCGGGGTAACAAGCTTGCCATCCGGCAGCAGCACCTGCACATCCGCAGGCTCACGAGCAAGCGTCAGGGCGGATTGGGGCAACTCCACCTCCACCCGCAAGGTGTCGAGAGAGAAGCCGGAGAGCAGCGGGGTACCGGGGGCGACAGTCTCCCCCAGCTCTACCAGCCGTTTGGTCACCACTCCGGCGTAAGGGGCCAGAATGCGGGTATAACCGTAGGCCTCACGGGCCTGAGTGAGGGCCGCATCGGCAGCGTTCACCTCGGCGCGGGCGGCGCGATCCGTCGCCTGGGCATTATCGAGCTGGGCGCGGGTGATCACCCCCTTGGCAATCAGCGCCTGAAAGCGGGCAAGCTGGCGCTCGGCTTCCACTTGCTGAGCCTGCGCCCGCGCCAGCCGCGCCTCGGCACCCGTGACAGCGGCAAACTGCTCTTTGCCGCTGATCTCCAGCAGCGGCTGCCCCGCCTGCACCTGATCGTTCACATCCACCAGCATGCGGGAGACCCGGCCGCTGGTCTGGGCCGCCACCGTCCCCTGATTGATGGCACTGACGGTGCCATCCAGCGTCAACCAGTCGGTCACCGGCTGTGGCGCCACTGTCAACGGGGGCACTGTCAGTGGGGCAATAGGCTCCCCGTCCGCGGCAAAGGCCCGGGGGGATGTCATGGCCTGCGATGTCATCACCAACAAGGTGATCCCCAGCAACCGGATCTTTTCCATCATTACTCTCCTTCCCTGGCGTAATCTGTCACTTCACGGGATCAGGCGGTATGGGACTGGCGCACCTTATCCACTCCCCGAGCTGGCGCCTTGGTCAGCAACCTGGCCAGCCCTCTGTCAAACAGCAAGATCCCGGCCACCATGGCCGCTATAAACAACATTATCATGGGCTGCCCGCTGGAAATGAGACTCAGAGCAGGCCCCGGGCAGATACCCACCAATCCCCAGCCGATGCCAAACAGCGCGGCCCCGCCGATCAGCCTGAGCTCCAGCCGAGGGGCTGGTACGGCTGCGATGGGCTCCCCCAGCACACTCTGGCGACGGGGTTTCACCAGCAGAAAATAACCCGGCATAAAGACCAGCAGGGCGCCCCCCATCACGAAGGCGAGGCTGGGATCCCAGGCCCCGGCCAGATCGAGAAATCCGGTGACCCGGGCGGGATCCATCATGCCGGAGATGGCCATCCCCAGTCCGAACAACACACCCGCAAACAAACTTGTCAGCAACTTCATGGCGATCAGCCCCTTACAGCAGATGATGAGTGACAAAGACGGTGATAAAGCCTGCCGCCATAAAGGTCAGGGTGGCGACGATGGAGCGCAGGGAGAGCCGCCCCATGCCACAGATACCGTGACCGCTGGTGCAGCCATTGCCAAGACGGGTACCGATGCCGACCAGCAGACCTGCCAGCAGCACTACAGGCCAGCCGGGCAAGGTGGTGAATGCGGGCATACTGGCCCAACCCAGAGTCAGCGCCAACCAGGCGCCCGCCCCCAGCCCCAGCAGAAACAGCACCCGCCACGGTGCACGGTGTTGCAGCGCACCGGCCAGAATGCCGCTGATCCCGGCCACCCGGCCGTTGAACAACATCAGGATCAGGGCCGACAGCCCCGCCAGCATGCCACCGCCCAAAGAGAGCAGCCATTGGCTTTCCATCATCAAGATTCCTTATTTTCCGAGTGACAAAAATGGGTTTGCAGCGCTCCCAACACATCTGCGGCCGCCTCGCTCACCAGCGAGTAGTAGATCTGCTGGGAGACCTTGCGCGAACGGATCAGGCCGTAGCGCTTGAGCACCGACAACTGCTGGGAGAAGGCCGACTGCCCGAGTTGGCTATGGGCCAGCAGCTCCCCGACCCCCTTCTCCCCCTCCACCAGCTGGCAGAGCACCATCAGGCGTTCGGGATGAGCCAACGCCTTGAGCAGGGAGGCGGCGGCTGTCGCATGTCTGTTCATCTCGTCGAATTGGCTCATAAGAGTAAATTAGCAATTGCTGATATTTGTTCTATTGTATAAAACAACACTAAATTAGCAATATCTAAAGTAGATGAGGAGAAAGACCATGACAGTAGATAACGGAGTCAGAATCGTCGCGGGTTGCATGTTGCTGCTCTCGCTGATCCTTACCACCTGGGTTCATCCGGGCTTTGTCTGGTTGAGTGCCTTTGTCGGGGTCAACCTGATCCAGAGCGCATTCACCGGTTTCTGCCCGGCAGCGATGATCCTCAAACGGATAGGATTTAAATAACAGGGTCGGATGACCTAGGCTCATATGAGCGTGTAATAAACGCAGGAGGCTGAACATGGCAACGGTAATCGTCATCGGCGCGGGTCTCGGGGGCATGTCTGCCGCCTACGAACTCAAGGCCGAACTGGGCAAGCAGCATGAGGTGATCCTCATCAATGACAAGCCGGACTTTGAATTTACCCCCTCCAACCCCTGGATTGCCGTCCAGTGGCGGGAGCGCAAGGAGACCTCGATCCCCATCGAACCCCATGTGAAGAAAAAGGGGATCCGCTTTATCCATGCCGCCCTGACCGAGCTGCAACCGGCGGCGCAGCAGCTCACCCTCTCCGATGGCCAGACCCTGCGTTACGACTTTCTGGCGATCTGCACCGGCCCGGCCCTCGCCTTTGACGAGGTGACGGGGGCTGGCCCCGAATCCGGTGGCACCACCAGCGTCTGTACCCTCTCCCACGCCGAAGAGTGCCGCCACAGTGTCAGCGCACTGGTCGATGAGCCCGGCCCTGTGATTGTCGGCGCCATGCCGGGCGCCTCCTGCTTCGGCCCCGCCTACGAGTATGCGTTCATCCTCGATCGCCACCTGCGCGACAAGAAGGTGAGAAAAAATGTGCCCATGACCTTTGTCACCAGCGAGCCCTACATCGGCCACCTTGGTCTCAACGGCGTGGGTGACTCCAAGGGGATGCTGGAGAGCGAATTGCGGATGCGCGACGTGCAGTGGATCTGCAATGCCCGCACCGTGGCGGCGCAAGATGGCCAGATGACGGTGGAGGAGCTGGACGATGAGGGCAACATCAAGCGCACCCACACCCTGCCCTACAAACACGCCATGATGCTGCCCGCCTTTGTCGGCATTGCGCCGCTGCGGGGCATCGAGGGGCTGGTCAATCCCCGCGGCTTTGTCATCGTCGACGAGCACCAGCGCAATCCCGCCTTCCCGCAGATTTACGCCGCCGGGGTCTGCATCGCCATTGCACCGCCGCACAAGACGCCGGTACCAACCGGGGTGCCCAAGACCGGTTACATGATTGAGGCGATGGTGCGCACCCTGAGCCACAACATCAAGGCGGAGCTCAGCGGCCAGCCGCCGGTGACCAAGGCAGTGTGGAATGCCATCTGTCTGGCAGACATGGGGGACACAGGTGCCGCCTTCGTCGCCATGCCGCAGATCCCGCCGCGCAACGTCGCCTGGTTCAAGAAAGGAAAGTGGGTCCATCTGGCCAAGATCGCCTTTGAGAAGTACTTCCTGCACAAGATGCAGGTGGGGGATACCGAGCCCATCTACGAAAAACTGATGCTCAAATACCTCGGCATCGACAAGACCGAATGACCCCGCAGACCCGGCCCTCGCCGGGTCTGCTTTTGGCGGCCCTGCGCGGCAAAACGGGGCTTTCGATTATGTTTCAAGATGTTGCTGCGGGCAGCGCGGGGTTTACCCTGCCTGCCGCCTCGGCTATCATTCGAGCCTCTTATCAATAGCGGAGACCATCAGTGGGCAACTCATCAAGTGACAGTTGTAGACCGACCCTCATCGTCGGTACCAAGGTCGCGAGCTAGCCGCAGGTCTTTCTCTGCCGCATGCTCGCAACCCTGCGAGAAGCGGAAATCCACTCCCCTCTTCTCCCTTTTTACACTTGACGTCTGACAACCAGTGGCCAACCGCCACGGTCGCCATGCCTGCATAGTTTCTGCTTCCCACAAGGAGGCTGCTATGCGTTTTATCTCAATCAAACCGGCTGCAGATCGCGCGGTCGCAACAGGTTCTGTTGCTACCCGGGCTCACCCCCTGTTGAGCCGGCTCGGCCGTGGCATGCTGCCACGCTGGCTGGGCGGCAAACAGCGTCAGCACCACTACCGGCTGCAGATCCGCTGTGAGGATCGCGCCGATATGGAACAGGTGCTGGATATGGTGAACCACACCCTGCAACCGGCGGGGCTGCAACCAATGCAATCGATGAAGCCGGGTCGCGGCGGCGGGCGAGAGCTGGTGCTCAACCTGCAGTGCACCCCGCCCCAGCGACGCTATCTGGTGCAGTTTGTTCATCAGGTCGGGGTGGCACATCCTGTGCGCTGGCAACTGCGCCCACGCATCGACTGCGATCCCGAGCTCAACTGACCGCACACCTGCGTTAACCACAGTGAAAGAGGCCAGCCACGCTGGCCCCACTTGTTGCGTCCTCTCCGAGCGTCAGGGCATCCGATGATGCTCACGCCCCGGGACGCCGCGTTTTTGTTTGTCTGCTGGCCATCCGCGCAATCATCCCCTGATCCATCCGCCTCCCGGCGTTTCATCATGGATTGCACCAAACCAGCGCTCATCAGAAGGAGTACGCCATGAAGATGTGGCAACAAATTGACATGATCTCCCTGCTCGACACCCTGGCCAGCCTGCTGCTCGCCTTTGTGCTTGGCAGTCTGGTCGGGCTGGAGCGCCAGTACCGCCAACGTACCGCGGGCCTTCGCACCAACGTGCTGGTCGCCGTAGGGGCCGCCCTGTTCGTCAGTCTGGCCCAGCGCATCTATGACCTGCACGGCGGCAACTACAACGTGGTCCATGTGGTGGCCTATATCGTCTCCGGCATCGGCTTTCTCGGCGCCGGCGTCATCATGCGCGAGTCGGGCAATATCCGCGGCATCAACACCGCCGCCACTCTCTGGGGCGTGGCAGCAGTCGGCGCCGCCTGTGGCGCCGGGCTGGCCATGGAGGCAATTCTGGGCGCCCTGTTTGTGCTCGCCGCCAACACCCTGCTGCGACCGCTGGTCAATCAGATCAACCGTCGCCCGGTGGACAATACCGACACCGAAGTGACCTACAAGGTGACGGCCCTGACCCCGCGCGAGCATCAAAAGGAGGTGCTGCACTGGCTCGAGGAGATGCTGGAGCAGGCCAACTACCCCCTGAGCGAGCTCGACATCGAGCCGTTTGGCGAGGGGGATCTGGAGATCTCGGCGGTGTTGCTGGCTACCTCCATCGATGGCGACGAGCTGGATGCCCTGATGCAAAAGCTGGCCATCCACCCCCATATCAAGCAGGTGTTCTGGCGCACCAGTACCACCGACTGAGCTGTCAGCCAGAGTCATGGCTCCATCCGCCAACGGCAAAAAGCCCCGCCAGCAATGGCGGGGCTTTCTCATATGGGATGGGTGAAGTGTGACTAGCGGCGACTGCGCCAGCGCACCCTGGGGGTAATCACCTGAGCGGTCTGAGCCGGAGGATTGCCCGCAATCAGTTGCTGCATCAGCTCGAAAGCGGCGTGGGCCAGCGCCGGACAATCCTGCGCCACCGAGTCGATGCGCATGGGAATGCAGTCGAGCAGGTCGTGATCATCGAAGGTACACAGGCGCATGCCCGTCTCCATCAGCCCCGCCTCGTTGAGGTAGCGCAGCACCCCTTCCAGCAGGGTAAAGGAGGCAGTAAAGAGCCCCCTGGGGGGCGCCCCCAGCTCGGCCACCAGCTCGGCCATCAGCTGATAACCGGAGCTCGGCTGGTAGTCGCGATGGCGCACCCGGGCGGCATCGGCTTCAAAACCGGCGCGATGGAGCCCCAGCTCATAGCCCGCCAGCCGGTGACGGCTGGGGGAGAGATCCAGCAGGCCGCCGAAGTAGTAGATCTCCTCGCCGCACTCGCTGGCCATGTCCCGCACCAGCTCGGCGGTGGCCTTGCAGGCATCGGAGATCACCATGGGCAGGCGCGACTCGCCAATATGGCGGTCGAGCTGTACCACCGGCAGGCGGTCGTGGATACGGGCATAGATGTCATCGCTGTGGCCGCTGGAGGCAACAATCAGCCCATCCACCTGACGGCTGATAAGGTTGTCCACCACCCGCTGCTCGAGGGCGGGATCATCCTCGGAGCAGGCGATCAGCAGCTGGATACCCGCCTCCCGGCAGTGGGCCTCGAGGGCGCGGGCGATGCGGGCAAAACCGAAGTTGGTGAGATCGGGGATCACCAGCCCCCAGGTGTAACTGCGGGTCTCGCGCAGGGAGCGGGCGTGAAAGCTAGGCAGGTAGTGATACTCCTCCGCCACCGCCTGAATGCGCTTGCGGGTATCATCGGCAATCCGGTACTCCGCACTCTTCCCGTTGAGCACCAGACTGGCGGTCGCCTTGGACACCCCCGCCAGTTCGGCGATCTGGGCAATCGTGATCCGTTTCTTCTTCTCCACCTGGCCTCCCGGCTGACTAGAACCGGGCTATTGTACTAGGCATGCCGACAGCGGCCAGTGATTGAGGCAAATTTTGCAGCCATCATCGCCGTTACCTGATGAAAGTTGCGGCTTGTCCCCGGGAAAATAGCGCGCCGACAGGCTGTGGCGACCCTCATCGATGAAGCACTCCAGACTGGAGCGATCGCATAGCACGGTGATCCGCCCGCCAGCCCATGGGCTGCTGCGGGTCTCCCACGCTCCGCTCTGCCAATTCTGGCGCCGCAAGGTGATACGGTCCGGCTGCCACACTAGCTCGGCCACGGCGCCGAACCAGAGACGCCCCTCACCGCAGAGATACAGATCGAGCCAGGCCGAGTCGATGGCCAGCCCCGGAAATTCGCCGAGCGTCCCCTCGAAACGGGTCAACTCTCCCTTCAATGCCGCCAGCTCCGCCACCGGCCGCTGGCAGAGCCACTCATCCTGCCAGAACAGCTCCCGCGGGCAGCTCATCTGGTGGATCCAGCCGTGAGCGACAGTAGGTTGGCTCATCTCGTTCTCCTCCGGCAGACCCAGCCAGCCAAACAGCAAGCGCCGACCCTGGCTATCCAGAGTGGTCTGGGGGGCATAGAACTCGAAGCCCCGGTCCAACTCGTGGAAAACCCCGTGCTCGAAGCGCTCGCCGTCGAAGTTGCCAGAAAGCCAGCCGCACTGGTAGAGGTTGCGATAATCCTCGCCTTCTGGGGCAATCCCCTGCGGGCAGCTGATCAACACATGGCGATCCCCCAACGGGAAGAGATCCGGGCACTCCCACATATAGCCAAACTCACCCAGCCCCCCTCGCCCGCTACCGGCGATGGGGCCCACCCGCTGCCAGCTTTGCAGGGTGTCGCCGCGATAGAGCAGCACTTCCCCCTTGTCATCCAGAGTGCGAGCCCCCAGCACCATCAGCCACTGCTGGCCGTCGTGCCACACCTTGGGATCGCGCACATGGCCGCTGTAGCCTGCGGGCAGATCCAGCACAGGCCCCAGCTTGGCAAAACCGGCCTCACCGTCGGCGCGGGCCAGACACTGATAAGCGGTGCGGCTGCCATCCGGGTATTTGACATTACCGGTGTAGATAAGGGTCAGACGCCCCTGCTCGTCGCTCACCGCAGAGCCCGAATAGCAGCCGTGGCTCTCATAGGCTTCGGTGGGCAACAGCGCCACCGGCTCGTGCTGCCAATGCAGCAGATCGGTGGAGGTGACATGGCCCCAGCCCTTGTTGCGGTGCTCGCAGCCCAGCGGATTCCACTGGTAGAAAAGGTGGTAGCGCCCGTCGTGCTCGATAAAGCCGTTGGGATCGTTAAGCAGCCCCACCGGAGCTGCCAGATGCCAACGGGGCCGATGGGGATCGGCCGCCGCCTTGAGCTGTCCGGCCAGCAGCGACCGGACAATCAGGTTGAGAAGATCGCTTTCCTTCATCACTCCACCTTGTACTTGAGCAGGTAGGAAGCGGCGAAGGCGGCGCCAAAGGCGATCACCAGCCCGATGATGTAGTGAATAAGGCTCATGGGCTGGACGATGGCCATGCCGGGAATACCGGTCAGCCCCACCGCCGTCATCCCCACCTTGGCCGCCACCACGTAGGCGCCGCCGCAGGCCCCGCCAAACAGACCGGCGAGGAAGGGTTTGATGTAACGCAGGTTCACCCCGAAGATCG
The DNA here is from genome assembly GCF_040908345.1 of Aeromonas sp. R3-1. NCBI lineage: Bacteria > Pseudomonadati > Pseudomonadota > Gammaproteobacteria > Aeromonadales > Aeromonadaceae > Aeromonas > Aeromonas sp. R3-1. The sequence continues at coordinate 17,275 of NZ_JBFODN010000049.1, read as the reverse complement.
CCGCTTCCGTGATACCCAGCAGGCAGGACATGGCCGCCGGCACCGTGATGGCCTTGATCTTCACGTCGCGAGTCTTGAAGTAGACCGCGAGGCAAGCCCCGCCCTGTGCCACGTTGGCCATAGCCCAGATGGGCAGCAGGAAGTTGACGCCAATTTGCGGATTGGCCAGCAGCCCCGCCTCGATGGCGTGGAAGCTGTGATGGATGCCGGTGATGACAATAAGCGAGTAAGTGCCGCCAAACACCAGCCCCGCCAGCCAGCCCGCCTGCTCATAGAGGGCGCTCAGACCGAACGAGATGCCATCCCCCAATACCCGACCCGCCGGGCCGATAAAGAGCAGTGCCACGAAACCGGTGATGATGACGGTCAAAAACGGGGTGAGGATCAGATCCAGCGCATCCGGAATGCGCTTGCGCAGCTGTTTCTCCAGATGGGACATAAACCAGACTGCCAAGAGCACCGGGAAGACGGTGCCCTGATAGCCGATCATCGCCACATCCAGCCCGAAAAAGTCCATGGTCTTGAAGCCACCGGCCACGCCCCAGGCGTTGGTCAGCGCCGGGTGGGTGAGGATGCCACCAAGGGTCGCCCCGAGGTACGGATTGCCGCCAAACTCACGTGCTGCCGTAAAGCCGATCAGAATGGGCAATATGATAAATGCCGCCGAGCTGAACATGTCGAGCATCACAAACAGGGCGCTGTCGGCATTGGCCCAGCCGTAGGTGCGCACCATGCCGAGCAGCCCCATCAGCAAGCCCGAGGCGACGATGGCCGGAATGATCGGCACGAAGATGTTGGAGAGGGTTCGCGCCAACCGCTGGGCCACGTTGAGCTTGGCCGCCGCCATGTCGGTCAGCTCCGCCTTGCTGGCGGTGCCGGTACCGGTCAGCGCCACAAACTCCGCATAGACCTTGTTGACCAGACCGGTGCCGAAGATCACCTGAATTTGGCCCGCGTTGCTAAAGCACCCCTTGACCCCCTCCAGCTTGTCGATGGCGGCCTTGTTTACCTTGCTGTCATCGGCCAGCACCAACCGCAGCCGGGTGGCGCAGTGGGCAGCGCTGACGATATTCTCCTTGCCCCCGAGCAGGGGCACCAGATCCTTGGCTATCGCACTGATATTCATATTCTTCCTCTTATGACCCGCCACGCTGGCGGGCCCTTGTCACATGAGAGTAGGGGCTGTCGAGCCGGGCTTCTAGCCTCAGCTCAACAGCCGCTTGCGCCTGATCGCAAAAAGGCATCCAGTTCGGAGCGGGTCGGCAGCGCCGTCATCGCCCCCTTGGCGGTGGTGGCGAGCGCCCCGCAGCCGTGGGCCTGAGCCAGGATGGCGGGTAGCTCGGCCAGAGTCGGCAGCGACGAGCGCCCGGCCAGCGCCGCCAGCAGACCGGCGACGAAGGCATCCCCCGCCCCCGTGGTATCGATGGGCGTCACTTTCTGCCCCACCCACTCCAGCAACTCGCCATCAAGGCGAGCCACCACCCCGGCCGCCCCTCTGGTCACCAGCACCAGCGCCGGGCCAGAGAGAGTTGCAAGCCCGGCAGCCAGTTCATCCTCGCCACTCAGCAGTTGCAGCTCCTCGATGGAGAGCTTGACCACATCCGCCCGCCCGATGGCCTGACGTACCAGCGGCAGCATCTCGGCGGGGTTGCCCCACACCTCGGGACGCAAGTTGGGGTCGAAGCAGACCCGCCCGCCTGCCGCCTTGATGGCCGCCATGGCCTGCAGGCAGCTGGTGCGTACCGGCTCGTTGGCGAGCGCGATGGAGCAGGTGAGCAGCCACTGACCGGCATCGAAGCGAGGCAACTCATTTGGGGTGAGGAACTGGTCGGCACTGGGGCGCACCATAAAGGTGAAGCTGCGCTCCCCCTCGTCATCCAGTTCTACCAGCACGGTCGAGGTGCAATGGTCAGGATCGAGCCACAGCGCGGCCACATCCACCCCCTCCCCGCTCAGGGTCTCAGCCATAAAGTGGCCGAACGGATCGGCGCCGACACGGCCGATAAAGGCCGCATCGCCACCCAGCCGTGCCACGCCAACCGCCACATTTGCGGGCGCGCCACCCGGACACTTGAGGTAGTGCAACGCCCCTTCCGGGATCAAGTCCACCACCGCATCACCCATTACCCACACACGATTCGTCACCTTGCTACTCCACTGCTGCATCGGATCCACGGTCAAAGCCGAACTCTGTTCTGTTGGCTGGCATTATCAGCTAAACCGTTTTAGCCAACCAACAGATCTCGGCACCGGTTGCCATTTTTGTGATCGGGATAACGAACTAGAACCAGGTTTCCATCTGCACGCCAAAGTTCCACTCTCCACCGGCGGTGAAGTTGCTCTGGCCCATGGCATCGTCGCTGGCGTAGTTGTCGAGCTCGGAGGACCAGTCCATCCAACTGGCGAACACCCGCAGCTCGGGACGTTCGAAGAAACCGGCGGTCTGCGCCTTGAAGGTGGGGGCGAAGGTGAGCTTGGTGAAGTTGCCGTTCACCGCCTGGCGTCCCTTGTAACCCTTGGGGTCGAGATCCATGTACTGCCAGGCCGCCTCGTAGACCAGCTCGACGTTCTGGCTCAGCACCTGCGCCACCCGGGTATTGAAGGTAAGCCAGCGATACTCGTCCCCTTTCACGTAGCGATCCTGACTCTGCTCGGCCAGCAGGGCCGGGGCAAAACGCCAGCGCGAGTTGAGATCGGTGGCGCCAAACACGGCGACCCGCACTGCATCGGCGTCCGGCAGCAGCTCGCTGTCAGAGCCCAGCCCCTTGACCTCGGCCCCCAGCCCATGACCGTACAGCACCGCCGCCTTGGCAAAACCGGGGTTGAGGCCGAAGAAGCTCTCGCCGTGGTAGGCCAGCAGGGTGTGTGCCCCCTTGTCCGCCGCCTCGCTGCCCGCCCCCTTGTCATTGATGCGGGCGTCATTGTCCTTGGCCGAGAGACCGTTCACCATCCACTGCCAGTTACCGACGCGGTTGTTCATGGTGAGGATGTAGCTCTCGATATCGGAGAGACCGCTGGCGCTGATGTCGCCGTAATCCCGGCCATAGAGAGAGAAGTTGGCCTTCCAGCTGTCGGCCAGCTGCACGTCGTAGACGCCGCCGCCGGTACCGGCCAGGAACACCACGTCGGAATCGAGCCAGTGGATGTCAAAGTTGTCGCGGTCAAAGCGCTTGCCCGCCCAGAGCACCGCATTCTTGAAGGGGCCGTCGAAGCTAGCCAGATTGCCGATCTCGGCAAACACCTGACGGGTATTGAGGCTCGAATCGCTGGCGGTCCAGTCGTTGCTGGTCTCTACCCCGTCCGCCAGCATCAGCTTGTAGCGGGCCCAGCTGCCATCCTCGAAGGTCTGGGTTTTCAGCAGGTTGGCCTCCATGTAGGTGTCATCCTCGTTGCCAAGGCGACCGACGGCCCCACCCACCGAACCGGCTGGCGTGATGTAGGGGCCGCCGCGCCCACCGTTGCCATTGCTGTTGACCAACAGGCCCGAGCGGGCATAGCCGTGAAACTCGAAGCCCTGGGCACCAGCGGTCTTCTCATCCACCTTCTGGCTACGGCTGTCGGCCACCTGCGCCTGCTCGCTCGCCGCGCTCGCCTTCACTTCCGCCTGACTGGCACGGCTCTCTGCCGCCTCGGCTCTCGCTTCGGCCGCCTGCACCCGCGCCTCCAGCGCCGCCAGACGGGCCTCGACACTCTCTCCTCCTACACTCTCCCCTGCGACACTCGCCTGCGCCGCCCACAGCGGGCTGCTCATCCCCAATCCCAGCGCTACCGCCAGCGCCAACTTGCTCTTGAACATCATCATCTTCCTCACCTGTCATCTGTGGCCCGGACGGGCGCTGTTGTTATCGACAGTCAGAGCATAGCTAAACCAATTTAGCTAACTCAATACGACAACTAAACCGTTTCAGCAACAGTGTGAGCGGGATAACATTTGTACAGCAGGAATTGGCGGGAGTTGTGAGGAGGATCCCTCATCAGGATCCACTCAATAAGGCGGATCCTGGCTAAACGGCGGGCAAAAAAAGAGCCAGCACAAGGCCGGCTCTGTTTATTCGGGTGGCTGAAATCAGCTGGTCAGATCGTCGAAGAAGCGTTTCACCCCTTCGAAGAAGCCTTCCGATTTCGGCTTGTGGGTCTTGGCAGCGGCACCGCTGAAGGACTCGTCCAGCTGGCGCAACAGCTCTTTCTGCTGCTCGGTGAGGTTGACCGGAGTCTCGATCACCACCTTGCACATCAGATCCCCTACCTGACCGGAGCGCACGGACTTGACACCCTTGCCGCGCATGCGGAACATCTTGCCGGTCTGGGTCTCCGGAGTGACCTTGAGCTTGACGCGGCCATCCAGGGTCGGCACTTCAATCTCGCCACCCAGCGCAGCTGCGGTGAAGCTGATGGGCACTTCGCAGTAGAGGTTGTTACCGTCACGCACGAAGATCTCGTGCTCTTTGACGTGCACCTGTACGTAGAGATCCCCTGCCGGTGCCCCTGCTTCCCCCGCTTCTCCTTCGCCGGAGAGACGGATGCGATCGCCGGTATCGACGCCCGCCGGAATTTTCACCGACAGGGTCTTGGTGCGCTGGTAGCGACCTTCACCGTGACACTTGCGGCACGGATCCTTGATGATCTTGCCGCGGCCGTGACAGTGCGGGCACGCCTGCTGCACCGCGAAGAAGCCCTGACGCATCTGCACCTGGCCGGAGCCGTGGCAGGTCGGGCAAGTCTGGGCACTGCTGCCGGTGTGGGCACCGGAGCCGTTACAGACTTCGCAGTGAACCAGGGTCGGCACCTTGATCTCCTTGGAGACCCCGCGTACCGCCTCTTCCAGCGTCAGCTCCATGGTGTAACGCAGGTCGGAGCCACGGGCCGGGCCACGACGGGCACCACCACGGCCACCGCCGAAGATGTCACCGAATACGTCACCAAACATGTCGGCGAAGTCGGCATTGCCGCCAAAGCCGCCGTGGCCACCGCCACCCTGGCTCGGGTCAACACCGGCATGGCCGTACTGGTCGTATCGGGCACGCAGGTTGGCATCGGTCAGGACCTCGTAGGCTTCCTTGACCTCTTTGAACTTCTCTTCGGATGCGGCATCACCCTGGTTACGGTCCGGGTGATACTTCATGGCCAGGCGCTTGTACGCCTTCTTGATCTCGCGATCGTCGGCATCTTTCGCCACACCCAGTACTTCGTAGAAATCGCGCTTCGACATACTCATCCTGTGGTTACGCAGACGGGCGTTGGTTACCCAACGCCCGTGAATTCATTGACCAAGCCGATGGGCGAAGCGGACTTCGCCCATCTGGGTAGGGCTTACTTCTTGTCGTCTTTCACTTCTTCGAACTCGGCGTCGACGACGTCGTCGTCAGCCTTGGCAGAAGAGGAGGACTGACCGGCATCAGCACCGGCTGCGCCCTGGGCCTGAGCCTGCTGCTGGGCAATTTCCATCAGCTTCTGGGACGCTTCCAGCAGAGCCTGCTGTTTGGCTTCGATGGCAGCCTTGTCGTCACCCTTGAGGGCCGCTTCCAGCTCGCTCACCGCGGCTTCGATCTTGCTCTTCTCATCGGCAGGCAGGGCTTCACCGGCTTCGGTGATCTGCTTGCGGACGGAGTGGACCAGACCATCAGCCTGGTTGCGGGCCTGTACCAGCTCTTCGAACTTCTTGTCCTCGGCCGCGTTGGCTTCGGCTTCGCGTACCATACGCTCGATCTCGTCATCAGACAGACCAGAGGAGGCCTGGATGGTGATCTTCTGCTCTTTGTTGGTCTCTTTGTCTTTCGCAGAGACGTGCAGGATACCGTTGGCATCGATGTCGAAGGTCACTTCGATCTGCGGCAGACCGCGCGGTGCCGGACGGATGCCTTCCAGGTTGAACTGGCCCAGAGACTTGTTGTCGCTGGCGCGCTTGCGCTCACCCTGCAGCACGTGAATGGTCACGGCAGACTGGTTGTCTTCGGCAGTGGAGAACACCTGGGACTTCTTGGTCGGGATGGTGGTGTTCTTCTCAATCAGCGCAGTCATCACGCTACCCATGGTTTCGATACCCAGGGAGAGCGGAGTAACGTCCAGCAGCAGCACGTCGGTCTTGTCACCGGACAGTACGGCACCCTGGATGGCAGCACCCATGGCCACGGCTTCGTCCGGGTTGACGTCTTTACGCGGCTCTTTGCCAAAGAACTCGGCAACGGTCTTCTGAACCAGCGGCATACGGGTCTGACCACCAACCAGGATCACGTCGTCGATCTCGCCAACTGCCAGACCGGAGTCTTTCAGGGCAACACGAACCGGCTCCAGAGAGTCTTTCACCATGTCTTCTACCAGGGACTCCAGCTTGGCGCGGGTCACCTTGATGTTCATGTGCTTCGGACCGGTGGCATCTGCAGTGATGTACGGCAGGTTGACGTCGGTCTGCTGGGCAGAAGAGAGCTCGATCTTGGCTTTCTCGGCGGCATCTTTCAAACGCTGCAGAGCCAGCTGGTCGTTGCGCAGGTCGATGCCCTGCTCACGCTTGAACTCGTCTACCAGATAGTTGATGACGCGGTTGTCGAAGTCTTCACCACCCAGGTGGGTGTTACCGTTGGTCGCCAGTACTTCGAAGGTGGTCTCGCCTTCCACTTCGTCGATCTCGATGATGGAGATATCGAAAGTACCGCCACCCAGGTCATATACGGCAACCTTGCGCTCACCCTTGACCTTGTTCACGCCGTAAGCGAAAGCAGCTGCGGTCGGTTCGTTGATGATGCGTTTTACATCCAGACCGGCGATGCGACCGGCATCCTTGGTAGCCTGACGCTGGGCGTCGTTGAAGTAGGCCGGAACAGTGATGACTGCTTCGGTTACCGGCTCGCCCAGGTAGTCTTCGGCGGTCTTCTTCATCTTTTTCAGCACTTCGGCAGAGATCTGCGGCGGTGCCATTTTCTTGCCCTTCACTTCAACCCAGGCATCGCCGTTGTCAGCTTTGGCGATGGCGTACGGCATGATTTTCAGGTCACGCTGCACTTCTTCATCTTCAAAACGACGACCGATCAGACGCTTGATGGCGAACAGGGTGTTTTTCGGGTTGGTGATGGCCTGACGCTTGGCCGGCTGACCAACCAGGATCTCGCCATCATCGGCATAGGCAATGATGGACGGAGTAGTACGATCGCCTTCTGCGTTCTCGATCACGCGAGCAGTGTCGCCATCCAGAATAGCGACGCAGGAGTTGGTAGTACCCAGGTCAATACCGATGATTTTACCCATTTGACGAATCTCCAAATACTTTGAATAAACTGGCGAGGAACTCGCCTTAATGCGTTAACGGCTAGGTGGGGGCTGCCAATCTGGCTTTCAAGCTCCCGGCATCAAATTTTTTGTGCCGCCGCGGCCTTGTACCCTATATGGGGTCGCCAGACGCAGCTTCAAGCCCCAACCCCAAAAAACCACACCCTTTGTCATGGTTGCTCGGTCACGTTGAGCCGTGAAGCCGGGCACCATGAGCGGGTGCTGCACTACGAAACAAAAAGCCCGCCACGAGGCGGGCTCGGGTACCCACAGCCAATCAGTCGACCGCTTTAGCGATCATCACCATGGCCGGACGGATCACCCGACCGTTGAGGTCGTAGCCCTTCTGCATCACGGCAATGACGGTGTTCGGCGCCACATCGGCACTCGGCACCATGCTCATCGCCTGATGAGCGTTGGGATCAAACGGCTGGTTGAGCGGGTCGAGCGCCACCAGACCGAACTTGGCCACGCCGCTCTGCATGGATTTCAGGGTCAGCTCGACACCTTCGATCATCGGCTTGAGGGCTTCGTTCTCCTTGTCGGCCAGTTCGATGGCGCGCTCAAGGTTGTCCAGCACCGGCAGCAATTCGCCTGCGAACTTCTCCAGAGCGAATTTGTGCGCCTTCTCGACATCCAGCTCGGTACGACGGCGCAGGTTCTCCATTTCGGCGGCGGTACGCAGGGCGCGTTCACGCTCTTCCGCCGCTTTTTGGATAGCGGTTTCCAGCTGCGCTTCCAGTTCGGCAATGCGGGCCTGCTCGGCTGTCACTTCACTGTCTACATCGGTCGGCTCGACTGGCTGGACTTCCACTTGCTCCATCGCTTCAACCTTTTGCTCTTCGTGGTTCATGACATCTCCAATTCCGGGGTTACTTATGAGGGCCCTGACGTCAGGTTGAGCGACCGGACGACAACAGACCGACTATGTTGGCGCTATTATGGGGATGCATCCCCGGCTTTCAAGGGGTAAAAGGCCAATCAGGGTGGATGATCTGCCGCAAGCGGCTGTTTCTTGGCGTTGCAGCTCACCCTTTAGCCAGCTGACTCAAGGGGATAGCTGCCCCCGTGACACGGGAGAGCGTCACAAGCGGGCCAAAGCACTGTATACTGGCCCGCAATACCCATCCCAGACCCGACAGACTATGGATTCTCCGTTCAAAACCATCGCCCTGATTGGCAAACCCCACCATGAAGGGGCCAACCAGACGCTGACCGGCCTGCATCAATACCTGACCGCCCGCGGTTTTCGGGTACTGGTCGAGAGCCGGGTCGCCCAGACCCTGAGCATCCTCGATGAAAACGTGATGGATCTGGTGCAGCTCGGCCAGCAGGCCGATCTCGCCATCGTGGTCGGCGGTGACGGCAACATGCTGGGGGCGGCACGGGTGCTGTCGCGCTTCGATGTAGCGGTGATCGGGGTCAACCGGGGCAACCTCGGCTTTCTGACCGACCTCTCGCCGCAGGATTATCTGCTGCCGCTGGAACAGGTGCTCTCCGGTCACTACAAGAGCGAACACCGCTTCCTGCTGGAGGCCTCGGTCTATCGCCACGGCGAGCGCAAGTCGAGCAATCTGGCAGTCAACGAGGCAGTGCTGCACCCAGGCAAGATCGCCCATATGATCGAGTTCGAGGTCTATATCGATGGCAGCTTTATGTATAGCCAGCGCTCGGACGGCATCATAGTGGCCACCCCGACCGGCTCCACCGCTTACTCCCTGTCGGCTGGCGGCCCCATCCTCACTCCCAAACTCAACGCCATCACGCTGGTGCCCATGTTCCCGCACACTCTGAGCAGTCGCCCAATCGTGCTCGATGCCGACAGCGAAGTGCGCCTGCTGGTCTCACCGGACAATCAGGACGATGCCATGCAGGTCAGCTGTGATGGTCAGGTGACGCTGGCGGTCCACCCGGGGGACGAGATCCTCATCAAGAAGAGCCACCACCAGCTCCATCTGGTGCATCCGCTCGACTACAGCTACTTCCACGTGCTGCGCAACAAGCTCGGCTGGGGCAGCAAGCTGTTTTAATCTGCGGGATCGAACTGTGCAGCAGTGCTCTGGCTAAGCGCCACCTCGCTGCGCAGCCAGTCGCTGAAGGCGCGAAAACGCGGCCGCTCGCGGTTCTCCCGCGGCGAGATTAGCTCGTAATTGCGCCCGGCCGCCACAGCCGAGCCACCTACCGCAACCAGCGAGCCCTGTTCCAGCAAGCTGCGCACCAGCACCTCCCGCCCCATAGCCACCCCCATGCCTCCTTGCGCGGCTTGCAATGCCATCTGATAGTGATTGAAGCCGTAGTGGCGCTGTTCATAGGGCAGCGACATGCCTAAGTCATCGCACCAGAGCCGCCACTCCGAGAAGAGCTGCTGCACATCGGTCGACTCCGAGGCATGGATAAAACAGGCCTCCGCCAGCCGAACCGGATCTCTCAACAATCCCAGCCGCTCTGCATAGGCGGGGGAGCAGACAGGTATCAGGCGCTCCTCCATCAACAGTTCACGGTGCAGATCACTGCAGCGGGTTGCGCCGTAGTAGATGGCCAGATCTACCCGCTCCTCGTTGAAATCCACCGCCCCGGCTCGAACCCGCATCATCACGTTCAACCCGGGCCAGCGCTGCTGGAAGCGCGGCAATCTGGGCATCAGCCAGTTGAGCCCCAGCGTCGGCGCAACCCCCACATGGAGCGTGCCACGCAGATCCTGAGCACGAATATCTTCAATCTCCTCGTTGATCTGGCGCAGGGAGTGGCTGATGGTCGCCAGCAGACGAGTCCCCTCCTCCGTCAATTCAAGCTTGCGGGTCAGGCGAATAAACAGACGAAACCCCAATAACCCCTCCAGATGGCGAATACGGTGGCTGATGGCCCCCTGGGTGAGGTTCATCTCCTCGGCTGCCCGTGTAAAGCTGAGGTGGCGGGCCGTGCTCTCGAAGGTGTGCAGCAGGGCAAGAGTGTTCTGTTGAACCAGCATGGATAACCTCGTGATGACGCGCGTTGCGGTGCAGGCCATCAGTATGCCATTTCCCCTTATGCATGAAACAGGCTAATCCATGCTGCCCCATATTTCGTTTGTCGGCCCGCCCCAGCCCCTCTTTAATAGGGTCAAACCCTATCCCTGTTAATGAGGTGGACAATGAAAAACGGACTCAAGATTGTGGTCATCGGCGCAGGCTCCAGCTACACCCCGGAGCTAATCGAGGGCTTGATCCAGCGTCAGCACGAGTTGCCACTGCGCGAACTCTGGCTGGTAGACATCGACGATGGCCGCGAGAAGATGGAGATCATTGCCGCCCTCACCCGCCGCATGCTGGCCAAGGCCGGACTGGCGGTTCGAGTTGAAACCCGGCTGGAGCGAGAAGAGGCGCTGCGCGATGCCGACTACGTTTGTTCCCAATTCCGTGCCGGGTGCCTGGAGGCACGTATCAGCGATGAGCGGATCTCGTTGAAATATGGCCTGATCGGTCAGGAGACCAACGGACTCGGCGGCTTTGCCAACGCCTGCCGGACCATCCCCATCGCCCTGCAGATCGCCGCCGACATGGAGCGCCTCTGCCCCGATGCCTGGCTGCTCAACTTCACCAATCCGTCGGGCATGGTGACCGAAGCCGTGTTGCGCCACAGCAAGATCAAGGCGGTGGGGCTGTGCAACGTGCCGGTGATCATGCAAAAAGGGGTCGCGACTCTGCTGGATACCCGCGATGAGCAAGAGTTCATCATGCAGGTGGCCGGCCTCAATCACTTTATCTTCGTGCGCCAGATACAGCATCAGGGCGAAGATAAACTCGGCGCGGTGATCGCCCGACTCGCGCAAGGGCACGACCCGCTGGTACCACGCAATATTCCCCCCTTTGCCTGGCCCAAGGATCTGCTGGCCAATCTGGGTATGATCCCCTGCGCCTATCTGCGCTACTACTACATGAGCGACGATATTCTCAAACAGGAGCTCGGGGAGGCTAGCGGTGAAGGGACCCGTGGCGAAGTGGTCAAGGCCATTGAACAACAACTGTTCGATCTCTATCGCAACCCGGATCTCGCCGAGAAACCGAAGGCTCTGGAAGGTCGCGGCGGCCAGTATTACTCGGAAGCGGCGTGCGAACTGATGAGTGCCATCCACAACGACAAGCGCATCATCATGCACGTCAACACCCGCAACAATGGCGCCATCAACGGCCTGCCAGACGAGTGCGCGGTGGAGGTCAGCTCCCTCATCACCAAATCGGGCCCGCTGCCACTCAACGTGGCCCCCTTCCCGCAAGATACCCTGCGCCTGCTGCAGTTGATGAAGGAGTTCGAGCAGCTCACCATCGAGGCCGCCATCACCGGCAACCGCCATACCGCCTGGCGCGCCTTGGTGCTCAACCCCCTAATCACCAGCGGAAGTCGACTGGAACAGGCACTGGGCGAGGTGATCGCTGCCCATCCGGATCTGATGTCAGCCTTTCACTGACATGCTCCTTGTTGCAATCCCGCAGGCCACCGCTCTGGTGGCCTCTATTCGTTAAAAATGGCGGCGCCCTCTTTACTGTATATAAGACCAGTATATACTGGATGCATACACAGTAATGTTGACTTATACAGGATGAGACCATGCTGACCCAGCTGACCGTCAACAACTTCGCCATCGTCAAGTTTCTCGAACTCGATCTGCAACCGGGCATGACCTGCATCACCGGTGAGACCGGTGCCGGTAAATCCATCGCCATCGACGCACTCGGTCTCTGTCTCGGAGAGCGGGCCGAAGCCGGCATGGTGCGACCCGATAGCGACAAAAGCGAGGTCAGCGCCCGCTTCCTGCTGGACAACAACCCGGCCGCCCGTGCCTGGCTCGCCACCAACGAGCTGGAAAACGAAGGTGAGTGTATCGTGCGGCGCGTCATCTCCGCCGAGGGCCGCTCACGCAGCTATATCAACGGAGTTCCCGTCCCCCTCACCCAGCTCAAGAATCTGGGCCAGCTGCTGGTCAACGTGCACGGTCAGCATGCCCACCAGATGCTGCTCAAACCCGACTACCAGCTCGCCCTGCTCGATGGCTACGCCGGCCACCATCTGTTGCTCGACGAGGTGCGTCAGCACTATCAGCAGTGGCGCCAACTGCAAAACGAATTGAACCGGCTCAAGGCCGAGCAACAGCAGCGGGAGGCCCGTCGCCAGCTGATCGAGTATCAGGTGCAGGAGCTGGACGAATTCGCCCTGCAGCCAGGGGAATTTGAAGAGATAGAGGAGGAGCACCAGCGCCTCGCCAACGGCACCGAGCTGATGCAGGAGTGCGGCGCCTGCCTCGATCTGCTCTATGACAACGAAGAGACCACCATCGCTGGCCTGCTGCAATCGGCCGTCGATCGCGCCGAGGGGCTGGTCAGCATGGACAGCCGTCTCACTCCGGTACTGGAGATGCTGAACGAAGCACTGATCGGGGTGCAGGAGAGCCACAGCGAACTGCGCAGCTACCTCGACCGACTGGAGCTGGATCCCGAACGTTTCAACGAGCTGGAAGCCCGCCTCTCCAAGGCGATCAATCTGGCTCGCAAACACCACGTCAAACCGGCAGATCTGGCCCAACACCATCAGGAGCTGGCCTCCGATCTCGCCCGCCTCAATTCCGACGAAGAACGGTTAGAGGGGATGGAAGATGAACTGGCAGACGCCCGTCAGGCGTTTGTCCAGGCTGCCGAGGCACTGAGCCAGAGCCGTCAACGTTATGCCGAGGAACTGGGTGCCAAGGTAACCAGCAGCATGCATGAGCTAGCGATGCCGGATGGCCGCTTCGCCATCGAGGTACGCCCCGATGCCCAGAGCAGCCTCTCTCCGCTGGGTATCGATCGGGTGGAATTTATGGTCACCACCAACCCGGGCCAACCCATTCAGCCGCTTGGCAAGGTGGCGTCAGGCGGTGAACTGTCGCGCATCAGTCTCGCCATCGTAGTGATCAGCGCCCGCAAGGTCTCAACCCCGACTCTGATTTTCGACGAAGTGGATGTGGGGATCAGCGGCCCGACTGCCGCCGTGGTGGGTCGCCTGCTGCGCCAGCTCGGCGAGTCCACTCAGGTGATGGTGGTCACTCACTTGCCTCAGGTGGCAGGCAACGGCCACCAGCATATGGTGGTGAGCAAGCATACCGATGGCAAAACCACCGAAACCCGGATGGATGCGCTCGACCAGAATGCCCGTCTCAATGAGCTGGCACGCCTGCTCGGTGGCGACCAGATCACCGACAACACCCTGGCCAATGCTCGCGAGCTGCTGCGCCGTTGAATCTGGCAATAAAGCCGATTTGCAGCGATGGCGACTGACAGGGCAGACCGAACATGCTGACTTAGCAGGTACGGACGAGTGCCATGGCCTTCATAGTCAGCAATAGCCAATAGCCAATAGCCAATAGCCAATAGCCAATAGCCAATAGCCAATAGCCAATAGCCAATAGCCAATAGCCAACTGTGATAACTGAACTCGCGTCAGGATTACCTACCCAGATCAATAAAATGGCGAGTTAGGCGAAGCTGGCAGCAACATGGGCGTTGATCCGGTTGCCTTCATGTGGCGGATTTCGCATAGTGTTGCCCCCCTTTATGGGTATCCAATTGTGAGGCTTTGTCTATGATCCACGTTTTTGGTCACAAGAATCCTGATAGCGACAGTATCTGCAGTGCGCTGGTTATCACCGACTGGCTCAATGGCCAGGGCCGTCAGGCCACCCCATGGCGTCTGGGTGACCTGCGCACCGAAACCCGTTTTATTCTGGAGCAGGCAGGCGTCAGCGAACCCGAATTGCTGACCAAAGATCTGACCGGTGAAGATGTCTGGCTGGTGGATTTCAGTGATCTGGAACAGGGCCCTGCCACACTGGCACAAGCCAATGTACTGGGCCTGGTGGATCACCACCGTCTCGGCACTCTGGTCACCCAATCTCCGCTGGATGCCTGGATCCGTGCCGTCGGCTGCACCTGCACCATCGCCTTCGATCTGCTGAGCCAGCAAGGCACTGTGACCCGCAGCCAGGCTCGCCTGATGCTGGGCGCCATCATGAGCGACACCCTCTGTCTCACCTCGCCGACCACCACCGAGCAGGACAAGATCGCCTGTGAGCGTCTGGCACCGCTGGCCGAAGTATCGCTAGCCGAATTCGGCCAACAGCTGCTGATGGCGAAAACCGACCTGAGCGGCCTGACCCCAGCTCAACTGCTGCAGCAGGATGAGAAGGCATTCCAGGCCGAAGGTCTGAACTTCATCATGAGCCAGATCGAAGTGGGCAGCGAGCAGCAGCTGGCCGAGCACTTGCCAGCCCTGCAGCAGGAGATGGCCCAGCGCGTGGCGAGCGAAGGGCTCGACTTCTTCGTGCTGATGGTGACTGACCTGACGGCCGCAGCCAGCCGTATCTACTTTACCGAACACGCCAAAGTACCGGCAGAGTCCAGCTACCACCCGGGCTTTGTCAGCCGCAAGAAGCAGGGTCTGCCCTGGGTGATGGATCTGCTGGCCAAGGCCTGACCCTCCCTCGCCATAACCTATTTCAAAGCCCTGCCTCTGCGCAGGGCTTTTTCATCGCCACCGCCAGCAGCACTCCCTATCCTCTTGCTGACCATCTTGATCACCACTGCGGGCTCTCGCTTACTCCTTTCTCGGCTTATTGACAGTTAACGCCATAACTTTGCTTACATATTTGCGGCTGTTATTTATCAGGGCTTTGCTGCAGGATAATCGCCGCGCACAACCTTTTCCGTTTCCATTCAGGTGATCGATGAACATAACCCCCAAGCAGAGAACCCTGACCATCACCATGCTGATCGCCGTGGTGCTCCTCGGCTGGCTGCTCTGGCCCAGTCAACCACCCAAGGCGATGCTGACCGCTCAGGTGACCCGCGAGGATATTGCCCAGACCGTGCTGGCCAGTGGTGTGCTGCAGGCCGTAGAACAGGTGGATGTGGGGGCTCAGGTCTCCGGTCAAGTCACCAAGCTGGCCGTCGAGGCAGGTGATCAGGTCAAGCAGGGAGACCTGCTGGCCGAGATCGATCCCCTGATTGCCCAGAACAACCTCAAGACGGCCGAGGCAGAGCTTGCCAGCAACCGCGCCCAGCTCAAGATCAAGCAGGCGCAACTCAAACAGAACGAGCTCGCCTGGCGGCGCCAGCAGCAGATGTTCAAGCAGGAGGCGAGCTCACGGGCCGATCTGGAGAGTGCCGAGGCTCTGCTGGCAGTCACCCGCGCCGAACTGCAAAACAGCCAGGCCAATATCGACAACGCCCTGATCAAGGTTGATAGGGCCAAGACCGAGCTGGGCTACACCAAGATCCTGGCGCCGATGGATGGCACCGTCATCAGCATTGTGACCCGTCAGGGCCAGACCCTGGCTGCCAGCCAGACGGTGCCGACCGTGCTCAAGCTGGCCAACCTCGAGACCATGACGGTCAAGGCGCAGATCTCCGAAGCTGATGTCACCAAGGTCAAAGCCGGCATGCCGGTCTATTTCACCTTGATCGGCGATCCGGATACCCGCTATCAGGGTAAGCTTCGCGCCGTGGAGTTAGCGCCTACCAACATCAACGATCAGGCCACCACAGGTACCACCACCAGCAATGCGGCTGTCTACTACTACGCCCTGTTCGATGTACCCAATCCCGCTCATACCCTGCGGGTCGCAATGACCACCCAGGTGACCATTGTGCTCGGCGAGCGCAAGCAGGTGCTCACTGTGCCGCAAACTGCCCTCGGCAAGTCGCTGGGTGACAACGAGTATGAAGTCACCGTGATCAAGGAAGATGAGACGACCGAAACCCGTCATATCAAGACAGGTATGAAGGACGAGATCCGCATTGAGGTGATCAGCGGGCTGAGTGAGAAGGAGGAGGTGCAGCTCAATCACGGTGCTCCCACCGACAATGATGAGATGGCGGTGATGCTATGAGTGAGCCCCTGAACCAGCTGCCGTTGATCCAGCTGAAAGGGGTCGAGCGACGCTACCAGAGCGGCGACAGCGAAGTCACCGTGCTCTACCCTCTTGATATCACCATCTCGGCAGGAGAGATGATCGCCATTGTCGGCGCATCCGGCTCTGGCAAATCGACCCTGATGAACTTGCTGGGTTGCCTGGATAGCCCGAGCGGCGGCCAGTACCTGTTTCGCGGTCAGGACACCGCCACCATGGATGCGTTGGCGCTGGCCCGGCTGCGCTGCCACCACTTCGGCTTTATCTTTCAGCGCTACCACCTGCTGCCCCATCTCGATGCCACCGCCAACGTGGAGATCCCAGCTGTCTATGCCGGCACCAGCCGCCCGGATCGCCAGGCGCGCGCGCGTCAGCTGCTGGGCAGACTGGGGCTGGCCGATCGCAGTCACCATACCCCGGGCCAGCTCTCCGGCGGTCAGCAGCAGCGGGTCAGTATCGCCCGGGCGCTGGCCAATGGCGGCGAAGTGATCCTCGCCGATGAACCGACCGGCGCACTGGATAGCCAGAGCGGCAAGGAGGTGATGGCGATCCTCAAGGAGCTGCACGCTCAGGGCCACACCATCATTCTGGTCACCCACGATATGAACGTGGCCAGCCATGCCGACCGGATCATCACTCTCAAGGATGGTCGGATTGAACAAGATAGCGGCCCCTGCCAAACGGCCGTGTTGGCTCCAGCCACCGCCACAAGCACAACCACTGCCCCTCAAAAAATAGTGCCCACTAAAGGCGCCATGGGTCACGACTGGGATCGCTATCGGGAAGCGGGACGGATGGCGATCCATGCCATGCTCGCCCACCGGATGCGCACCTTCCTCACCATGCTCGGCATCATCATCGGCATCGCCGCCGTGGTGAGCGTGGTCGCTCTTGGTCAAGGGGCGCGCGCCAAGGTGATCGACCAGATCAATGCGATGGGCACCAACACCATCGAAATCTTCCCGGGTAAAGGATGGGGCGATGAGAAGATGGCCAGCATCCAGACCCTCAACAAGGGGGATCTCGATGCCCTGCTGGGGCAGCCCTATCTTGCGGGCGCCAGCCCCGAGATCGGCAGCTCCGGCCAGTTGCGCTATC
>NZ_JBFODN010000048.1:0-5025 GCF_040908345.1 Aeromonas sp. R3-1 | reverse complement strand
CTCGGACTCGGTATCGAGGGCCGAGGTGGCCTCATCCAGCAGCAGAACCGGCGCATCGCGCAGCAAAGCCCGCGCAATGGCAACACGCTGGCGCTGACCACCGGAGAGGGATGCACCGTTCTCGCCAACCACAGTGTCATACCCGTTACTCATCTTGCTGACGAACTCGTCGGCATGAGCGATACGGGCGGCCTGCACGATCTGGTCGCGGCTGTATTTGTCTTCTGCCGCGTAGGCGATGTTGTTGGCCACCGAGTCGTTGAACAGGTGGACATGCTGGGAGACCAGCGCGTACTGCTTGCGCAGCTCGCTCAACTTGTATTCGCGGATGTTGATGCCGTCCAGCAGGATCTCGCCCTGATCGATGTCGTAGAAGCGGGTCAGCAGGCTGGCAATGGTACTCTTGCCAGAGCCGGAACGGCCCACCAGCGCCACCGATTTACCCGCCTCCACCTTGAAGCTGACGTTGTGCAGCGCCGGGGTGTCCTTGGTCGGGTAGGTGAAGGTGACGTTGCGAAACTCGATCTCGCCGCGAGCACGCTCCAGAGTGCGGGTGCCGGTATCCTGCTCCGGCTCGGTGTCGAGCAGGCCAAACAGGCTGTGGCAGGCAGTGATGGCCCGCTGGAACTGGTTATTGACGTCGGTCAGGCTTTTCAGCGGCTTGAGCAGCATCATCATGGAGGTGATCATGACGGTAAACGTACCGGCAGTCAGCTCGCTGCGCACACTATCGATGGTAGCTACATAGAGGAAGGCAGCCAGCGCGATGGAGGCCACCATCTGCACCACAGGGCTGCCGATGGCATCGGCGGCGACCATCTTCATGGTCTGCTGGCGCATGTTGTTGCTGACCTGGAAGAAGCGTTTCTCTTCCACCTTCTGGCCACCAAACATCAGCACCTCTTTGTGCCCTTTGAGCATCTGCTCGGTGGAGGTGGTGATATCCCCCACCGCCTGCTGGATATGACGGCTGATCTGGCGGAAACGACGGCTGATAAGGCCGATGATGACCCCCACCAGCGGGCCAACCACCAAAAAGATCACCGACAGCTGCCAGGAGTGCCAGAACATCAGGCCCAGCAGACCGACCACGGTCGCCCCTTCCCGCACCAGGGTCACCAGCGTGGTGCTCGCCGCCGAGGAGACCTGACTGGCGTCATAGGTCACCTTGGAGAGCAGATGACCGGTGTTCTGGCGATCGAAGAAGCTCATCGGCATCGCCACCATGTGATTGAACACCTGCTGTTGCAGACGCATCACGACATGGTTGCCGACCCAGGCCATGCAGTAGTTGGAGAGAAAGTTGGCGACACCGCGCAGGGCCACGATGCCGAGGACGAAGAAAGGCATCCATTTCAAAACGGTGCTGTCGTTGCCATTGATGCCCTGATCGATCAGCGGCTTGATGGAGTAGACAAAGGTGGTATCCACGGCGGCGTAGCCCAGCATCCCGATGATGCCACCGACCAGGCCCAGCTTGCGATCACGGACATAACCGAGCAGGCGTTTGAATACTGGCCAGCTCTCTTGTGAGGTTTCTTGTTGCATGAATAGCCGTTAGTAATGGAAATGACGGGCTATTCTAGCCAAAGCGCAGGCTTACACCAAGCGCCGCCACCTATATCGCATTCCTGCACGGCAGAAATGGCCGATTATTGCTCAAACCACACTCGCGGTCGCCACCACTCGCCACTGCGTCGATACCAGGGCCCCAGATCTCGCTCGGCAGTGACGCTCAAGCCCGCTGCGGTGGGTTCGACCAGCATCGCCCCTTGCTGACCGGTGATCCACTGGCGGGCATCCCGATAGCGGGCCACCACATCGGGACGGGGAAAGCCCCACTGATTCATAAAACCGGCGCTGTGGATCACCTCCTGCGCCGCCACCGCCGCGACAAACGGGGGCGTGGAGGAGGTGCGACTGCCATGATGGGGGCTCACCAGCAAGGTGCTGGCCAACCCCTCTCCCTCCAGTGCCACCAATCGCAGCTCTGCCTGCCGTTCGATATCGGCACTGAGCAGCACACTGCGCTGCCCATCGCTGATACGCACCACGCAGCCATC
Source organism: Aeromonas sp. R3-1 (assembly GCF_040908345.1). Taxonomy (NCBI): domain Bacteria; kingdom Pseudomonadati; phylum Pseudomonadota; class Gammaproteobacteria; order Aeromonadales; family Aeromonadaceae; genus Aeromonas; species Aeromonas sp. R3-1. The sequence goes on along the minus strand of NZ_JBFODN010000048.1, from coordinate 2,962 downwards.
GTTATTGCGCCCGCCACCGGGGCGTTCTGGCCAGAGCACTGCAAACGAGAGCCCCTGCCAGCGCCACTGTTGCCCACGCTGGCAGAGCGTCGTTCCCTCACTGAAGGGATAAGAAGAGAGCTCGTGACGCACCGGCATGGCGCTGAGCAGTCGCTTGCGATTGCCAGCATGGTCCCGATCCTTGTGGCTGATGATGAGGCGATCAATCACCCGGATCCCCAAATGGCTTAGCTGGGGCAGGATCACCGCATCCGCCATGTTGTAGCCTCCGGGATAGCGATCACCGGTGTCATAAAGGATGGCACGCTCCCCCTTGCTGATCAGCACCGCCAGCCCCTGCCCCACATCCAGCACCCGCAGTTGCCAGCGGACAGGCGTTGGCCAGAGCGCCAATAACAGCGCACACAGACCCGGTAGCAACAGCCAGCGTGCCGGGCGCCACTGCGCGGCGAACCAGAGCAGCAACAGCAAGGTGCAGAGTGGCAGCCACCAGGCGGGTAGTGGCCACCACAGTTGCAGTTGATCGGCGAGCCAATTCAGGATGGTCAGCACCCACCCGAGCCCCAAATCCGCCAGCCAGAACAGGCCGTAGGCAAGCGAGGTGGATAGCGGCGCCAGCAGCACACCGATCAGGGCCAGCGGGATGATGGCGATACAAAAGAGCGGCACCGCCAACAGGTTGATCACCATGGCAAGGGGTGCGATTCCCTCGAACAACGCCAGTTGCAGCGGCAGCAGACCGAGCAGCAGCCAGAGCTGGATCTGCCAGAGCCCCGGCTTGTCGTGGACATATCCCACCAGCAGCAAGATGGCCACCGCCAGAAACGAGAGCCAGAAGCCGGCCGAATAGAGGGCGAAGGGATCCCAGAGGGTCAATACCACAAAGGCCCACAGCCAGATGCGCCAGGCCGGCCACTCTCGCCGGCTCCAGCGCAGCACACTCCACACCAGCACCATGATCAGGGCCCGCTCGGTCGCCACAGCAAACCCGGCCAACGCGCTGTAGACGGCGGCAAACAGCAGGGAGGTGATGATGGCGCCACGCAGGCCAAACAACCTGCCCAGCCACCACCCGAGCACCGCCACCAGCGCAATGTGCTGCCCTGAAATGGCGATGATATGGGTCAGGCCGCTGCCGCGAAACAACTCCCACTGGGCATCAGTGATGCCGCTCTGCTCGCCAAAAGTGAGCGCCGCCAGCAAGGGAGCATAATCAAGCGGACGCCAACTCTCGGTCGCGGCCCCCAACCAGCGTTCACGCCAACCCGCAGGTGCCTGTTGAATATCTATCACCCGACGCAGATTGCCAGTGGCGGTGATCCCCTTGCCCAGCAGCAGACGCCGCCCATCCAGCCCCGCCTCGTTGGCAAGACCGTGAGCCGGTTTCAACGAGGTCACCAGGGTGATCCGGCTGCCTACCGTCATGGCGGGTAATGCCTGATAGGCATTGACCCGGATCAGGGGCTCAGGTGTCACCGGTTGCTCGTCGAGGGTGCTCACCCGCAGCAGCAGCCGGACAAATTTATCCCCCTCGGGCTCTGCACTTTGCAGCTGTGCGGTTATCATGTGGCTCGTCTGATCGCCCAACCGCTCCAGCCAGGCCAGCCGATAGGCAAGATTGGCCTGCATCCAGAGGATGCCGAGCAGGAGAAACAGCCACCGCCAGGCACGGCAATATGCAAGGGGGATCAGCAAGGACAGCAACAGGCCCCCCCATGCGAGTGAAGGTAACCATGGCCAGAGCAGTGAGGAGCTTGCCCCCAGGGCAAACGACAACAGACGCAGATCCATGGAGCAAGTATTTAGCAAGGTTTCAATATGCCCAAACGACTCATTAAACGCTGGATGCCCGATCAGCAAACCCTGAAAGAACACAAGCACCTGCGACTGTTCGGCAAACTGCTGCTCGATGCCAACCTCTGGCACCTCAACCGCCGCTCGGCTGCCGGGGCATTTGCGGTGGGCCTCTTCATGGCCTGGGTGCCGCTCCCCTGCCAGATGCTGCTGGCTGCCGGTGGCGCCATCCTGTGCCGGGTCAATCTGCCGCTCTCGGTGGCGCTGGTCTGGCTCTCCAACCCCTTTACCATGCCGCCCCTGCTCTATGGCGCCTATCTGGTAGGTTGCCAGTTGCTGGGACATTCGGCGCAGCAGATCGAGATTGAATTCACCTGGGAGTGGCTGGTCTCGGTACTGGGCACAGTGGCACCGCCGCTGTTGCTGGGCTCGCTGATCCTGGCCCTGCTCAGTTCCCTTATCGGCTACACCCTGATCCGCACCTTCTGGCGGATCAGTACGGTGCGCCAGTGGCAAAAACGCAAGATGGCCCGCCCATGCTGAGTCGCTGGTTTGCCCGCTTCAAGCTCGATCCCGAGACGCTTCGCCAGCAGAAGTGGTTTGCCCTGTTTGGTGAACGGCTGCTTGCCCCAGCCCTCTGGCAAGGGGGCACCCGCGCCCTGAGCGGCGCGGTGGCAGCCGGGATCTTCGCCTGCTGGTTCCCCATCCCGATGCACTCGCTCATCGCAGTCGGTCTGGCGCTGGTATTCAGCCTCAACCTGCCACTGGCGCTGCTGGCGGTCTGGTTCAACAATCCGCTGACTTTGCCGTTCATGTATCTCTACGCCTATCGCACCGGTTGTCTGGTACTGCACCAGACGCCGGAGCCTTTCCACCTCAGCTGGACCCTTCACTGGCTGGAGCAGGAGGCAGCGACCCTGGTGCCCCCCTTCCTGCTCGGCAGCCTGCTGCTGGCGGTACTCACCGCCCTGAGCGGCGGTGCCCTGACCGCGCTGCTGTTGCAACTGCGCAAGCTGTGGCAAGGCGTCCGCCACCACTGAATCCCCCTTCCACTTGTTTGGCGATCAGCCGTTGGTGTCTAGTCCTGAAATAGGTTTACACATTTTCAACTAGCATTTCTCTACTCAGAACCCCCTATGTGCCGCATCGGGGGTTCTGTATTTCAACG
>NZ_JBFODN010000047.1:0-8483 GCF_040908345.1 Aeromonas sp. R3-1 | reverse complement strand
TTATCGTCGGCCGAGGCCTTGTTGCAGCAGATGCAGAGTGCCGTGCAGCAACAGAATTTCGAGTTGTCCATGGTCAAAGCCCGTCAGGGGCGTCTTGAACCGATCCGGATCAGCCATGCCGTGATCAACGGCAAGGAAGTGGCCCACCTCAGTTACCTCGACGGCAAGGCGATCGAGTATCTCCAGCGCCAGAACGAATACACCTTCTTTGAAAACAGCCACGATCCCTACACCCTGAAGGATGCCCGCTTCCCCGGCATCTGGTCGACCCTGGTGAAGATGCCGCTGGCACAGGTGCTGGAGAGCTATGATCCTGTGCTGGCCGGCCGCAGCCGGGTTGCCGGTGTGGTGGCGCAGGTGGTAAGGCTGGTGCCTAAAGAGGCCGACAAATATGGTTTCGTGCTCTGGATTGATGAGCAGAGCCACTTGCTGCTGCGGATCGACATGGTCGAGCGGGAAGGCAATCTGGTGGAGCAGGTGCTCGGTGTCGAGCTGGATCTGCAGAGCAAACCGGCCCCCTGGCTGGTGAAGCTGGCCAACAGCAAGCAGCCTCCGGCGCTGGCGCTGGAGGATGCCTATCCGGCGCCACAACAGCAGTTGAACTGGCAGATCACCTGGCTGCCCGATGGCTTCAAGGTGCTGTCGCAAGACCGGCACCAGCTGGTGACCACCAGTATGCCGGTGGATTACATGATGCTCTCCGACGGGCTGGTGGATCTCTCGGTCTACGTCTCCCGGGTCGATCCCAAGCAGGCGGTGCGCCAGCAGCTGATCCGCCAGGGGGCGACCTCGCTGGTGAGCTATGTCAACGAGGTGGGGGTCGAGATCACCGTGGTCGGTGAGGTGCCTGCCGAAACCGCCAAGCGCATCGCCGAGTCGGTCCAGCCGCTGGCCCGCAACGAAGCGGTGCAGTAACGGGGGATGCGGGGTTCTTCCCCGCTTGCCGAGCGTGGCGAGTCGTGGTCAGATCCCCTGATTGTGTGAACCCGAGGTGTTGCCGTGAATGAGATGAGTGAAGAGCTGGCGACCGTGGTGGCCATTGAGGGTGACCATGCCTGGGTGGAGTGCGAGCGTCGCTCCGCCTGCAGTGGTTGTCAGCAGCAATCCAACTGCGGTACCGGCACCGTGGCCAAGGCGTTTCCCCTGAAAGCTCCCCGCTTGCGAGTCAGGCTGACCGCCGAGGTGCGGGTTGGCCAGCAAGTGAGGCTCGGTATCCCGCAGGAGAGCCTGCTACGCGGAGCGGCGCTGGTCTATGTGCTGCCGCTTTTCTGCTTGCTGGCCGGAGCCCTGCTGGGGCAACTCTGGCTGGCGCCACTGCTCTCGGGGGGGGAGGGGATCACCATCCTCTCCTGCCTGCTGGGGGGCTCTATCGGTTTTTTACTGGTTCGTTACTTTTCCAACCGCCTGGATCAGGGGCGCTACGGCCCGCAGATGCTCGGCGCTGTCGTCCCTGTCCGCATCCTCCCCTGACTGAACAGGCGCTATTTCACTGGCGCTGGCGACTAAAGAATGGCCGTCAGCCGGGTTATCCAGTAAAATCGCGCCTCCATAACTGACCTTAACTAATTTTGAGTGACTCTTGCTCGATGAAACACATTCGTAACTTTTCGATTATTGCGCACATCGACCACGGTAAATCGACCCTGTCGGACCGTCTGATCCAGACTTGCGGTGGCTTGTCCGACCGCGAGATGCAGGCTCAGGTGCTTGACTCCATGGATTTGGAGCGCGAGCGCGGCATTACCATTAAAGCACAGAGTGTGACCCTGAACTACCAGGCACAAGACGGTAACACCTACCAGCTGAACTTTATCGACACCCCGGGCCACGTGGATTTCTCCTACGAGGTCTCCCGCTCTTTGGCGGCCTGTGAAGGGGCGCTGCTGGTGGTGGATGCCGGCCAGGGGGTTGAGGCACAGACTCTGGCCAACTGCTATACCGCCATGGAAATGGATCTGGAAGTGGTGCCGGTGCTGAACAAGATTGACCTGCCGGCCGCGGAACCCGAGCGGGTTGCCGAGGAGATCGAAGACATCGTCGGTATCGACGCGGTCGATGCGGTGCGCTGCTCCGCCAAGACCGGTCTGGGTGTTGATCTGGTGCTGGAAGAGATCGTTGCCAAGATCCCGGCACCGGAAGGTGACCCGGATGCCCCGTTGCAGGCGCTGATCATCGACTCCTGGTTCGACTCCTATCTGGGGGTTGTCTCTTTGGTGCGGATCAAGAACGGTTCTTTGAAGAAGAACGACAAGATCAAGGTGATGAGCACCGGTCAGGTGTGGGGTGTCGATCGTATCGGTATCTTCACACCAAAGCAGGTGGATACCCAGGGGCTGGGCTGTGGCGAGGTAGGTTGGGTTGTCTGCGGTATCAAGGACATCCACGGCGCGCCGGTGGGCGATACCCTGACTCAGGCCAAAAACGGTGCCGACAAGGCGCTGGCTGGCTTCAAGAAGGTGAAGCCGCAGGTTTATGCGGGTCTGTTCCCCATCTCCAGCGATGACTACGAGTCGTTCCGTGACGCCCTCGACAAGCTCTCCCTGAACGATGCCTCCCTGTTCTTCGAACCGGAGAGCTCCACGGCGCTGGGCTTCGGCTTCCGTTGCGGCTTCCTCGGCATGCTGCACATGGAGATCATTCAGGAGCGTCTGGAGCGTGAATACGATCTGGATCTGATCACCACGGCGCCGACCGTAGTGTACGAGATCGAGCTGACCGACGGTTCCACCATCCATATCGACAGCCCGGCCCAGATGCCCGCCATCACCAGCATCAAGGAGATGCGCGAGCCGATCGCCGAGTGTCATATCCTGCTGCCGCAGGAGTACATGGGCAACGTGATCACCCTCTGTATCGAGAAGCGTGGCGTGCAGACCAACATGGTCTATCACGGCAAGCAGGTGGCACTGACCTATGAAATCCCGATGGCGGAAGTGGTGCTCGACTTCTTCGACCGTCTGAAATCCACCAGTCGCGGTTACGCCTCGCTGGACTACGGTTTCAAGCGTTTCGAAACTTCCGACATGGTCCGTCTGGACATCATGATCAACGGTGAGCGCGTCGATGCCCTGGCCATCATCACCCACAAGGACAACGCCCAGTATCGCGGTCGTCAGGTGGTGGAGAAGATGCGTGAGCTGATCCCGCGCCAGATGTTTGATATTGCCATTCAGGCGGCCATCGGCAACCAGATCATCGCTCGCAGCACTGTCAAGGCTCTGCGTAAAGACGTAACCGCCAAGTGCTACGGTGGTGACGTGAGTCGTAAGAAGAAACTGCTGAACAAGCAGAAAGAAGGTAAGAAGCGGATGAAGTCCCTCGGCCGTGTCGACGTGCCGCAGGAAGCCTTCCTCGCGATTCTCCACGTCGGAAAGGATTAATAGATGGCAAGCACGTTTTCCCTGATCCTGGTGGTGGTCTGCGCGATCACCGGTGTTATCTGGTGTCTGGACAAGATGATTTGGTCCAAGCAGCGCGCCGCCAAGATTGCCGTGGCTCGTGCCCATGGCGGTGCCCACCTGGATGAGAAGACCCTGGCCAAGGTCGCCCCCGTACCGGTCTGGATTGAACAGACCGCTGGGGTCTTCCCGGTCATCACCTTTGTGCTGATCCTGCGTTCGTTCATTTTTGAACCGTTCCAGATCCCGTCAGGTTCCATGATGCCCACCCTGCTGGTGGGCGACTTCATCCTGGTGGAAAAATTTGCCTACGGTCTGCGGGACCCGGTGACCAACACCAAGTTCCTCGAGACTGGCGAGCCCAAGCGTGGCGACGTGGTGGTGTTCAAGTATCCCCTTGAACCGCGCGTTGACTACATCAAGCGGGTGGTCGGCATGCCGGGTGATCGGGTCATCTATCGCAACAAGGAGCTGATGATCCGGCCCAAGTGCGAAGAGCAGGAAGGGAAAACGTGTCCGGGCTTCAAGAAGCTCGACGTCAAGTTTGAACAAAGAGGCGAATTTACCCAGATGGGGATCCCCCTTGATCGCTATACCGAGCAGTTGGGCGATGTCTCCCACGAGACCCTGCGCAATCCGCTGATGCCCGACATGGTTGGCCGTTACTATCGCCAGCCCGGCACCTACCCCGACGAGTGGGTGGTACCGGAAGGCCAGTATTTCGTGATGGGCGACAACCGCGACAACAGCACCGACAGCCGCTTCTGGGGTTTTGTGCCCGAGCAGAATCTGGTCGGCAAGGCGGTCGCTATCTGGATAAGTTTTGAATTCGAGCGCGAAGAAGGCTCCCTGCTGCCAAGTTGGGTACCGACAGGTGTGCGCTTCAACCGCATTGGCGGAATCAAGTAAATGAATATCAAGATGAACAGACTGCAGTCCCGTCTCGGGCATGTTTTTGCGGATCTGGAACTGCTGACCCGGGCGCTGACTCACCGCAGCGCCGGTTCCCGTCACAATGAGCGACTGGAATTTCTGGGTGACTCCATTTTGAGTCTGGTGATTGCCGACGATCTGTTCCACCGCTTCCCGCAAGCGGCGGAAGGGGATCTCAGCCGGATGCGCGCCACCCTGGTGCGCGAGAAGACCCTGGCCGAACTGGGCCGGGAGTTCGACCTCGGGGATCACTTGATCCTCGGTCCCGGCGAGCTCAAGAGCGGCGGTTTTCGCCGCGAATCGATCCTGGCCGATACGGTCGAGGCGGTGATCGGTGCCGTCTATCTGGATACCAATCTTGAGACGGTGCGGACACTGCTGCTGAGCTGGTATGCCAGCCGCCTGGAAGAGATCAAGCCGGGCATCGAGCAGAAGGATCCCAAGACCCGTCTGCAAGAAATTTTGCAGGGAAGCCGCAAATCCCTGCCGACCTACACTGTGACCAACGTCAAGGGCGAGGCACACAACCAGGAGTTCACCGTCCAGTGTGACGTGGAAGGTCTGGATGGTCCCCTCGTCGGGGTCGGCACCAGCCGTCGCAAGGCCGAACAGGCCGCGGCGCAGCAAGCATTGGAAAAACTGTCATGACAGATACTACCTATTGCGGCTTTGTCGCCATCGTGGGCCGCCCGAACGTGGGCAAGTCCACCCTGCTCAACAAGCTGCTTGGCCAGAAGGTCAGCATCACCTCGAAGAAGCCCCAGACCACCCGTCACCGGATTTTGGGGATCGACACCGAGGATAACTACCAGACCATCTATGTCGACACCCCGGGTCTGCACATTGAAGAGAAACGGGCCATCAACCGCCTGATGAACCGTGCCGCCACCAGTTCGCTGGGTGATGTGGCCATGGTGGTGTTCATGGTCGATGGTACCCACTGGACCAAAGACGACGAGATGGTGCTGGGCAAGCTGCGCAATCTCAAGTGCCCTGTGGTGCTGGCGGTCAACAAGATCGACAACGTCAAGGAGAAGGAGGAGCTGCTTCCCCACCTCGAGTGGCTGGGCCAGCAGATGAACTTCGCCCATATCCTGCCCATCAGTGCCCAGAAGGGCACAAACGTGGAGAAGATCCGCGAGTGGGCCAAGCCGTTGCTGCCGGAAAACGTCCACTTCTTCCCGGAAGATTACGTGACCGATCGCTCCTCCCGTTTCATGGCCTCCGAGATCATCCGCGAGAAGCTGATGCGCTTCACCGGTGAGGAGCTGCCCTACTCGGTGACGGTGGAGATCGAGCGCTTCAAGGTGGAAGAGAGCGGTATCTATCACATCCACGGCCTCATTCTGGTCGAGCGCGATGGCCAGAAGAAGATGGTCATCGGCAACAAGGGCGAGAAGATCAAGACCATCGGCACCGAGGCGCGTCTCGATATGGAACGGCTGTTCCAGAACAAGGTGCACCTCGAGCTGTGGGTCAAGGTCAAATCCGGCTGGGCCGATGACGAGCGCGCCCTGCGCAGCCTCGGGTATGGCGACGACTGATTGCTGACCCCGGCTTTCGTCATCCATAGCCGACCCTATCGTGAGACCAGCCAGCTGGTCGAGGTTTTCACCCAGGATAGTGGCCGCTTTACCCTGGTGGCTCGCGGTTCTCGCGGGCCACGCTCCCCTCTCAAGGGGCTGCTGCAACCCTTTACCCTGCTCACCATCGCCTGGCGCGGCAAGGGGGATCTCAAGAACCTCACCCAGGTCGAATGCCCCGACCACTCCCTGCGTCTCGGTGGCGATCGCCTCTTCTACGGCCTCTATCTCAACGAGCTGGTCTACTACCTGCTGGAAGCGCACACCCCGTTCCCCGAGGTGTTCGACGCCTATGCCCGTGCCATCATGGCGCTGGCCGATGGCGAGACGCCTGAGCTGCCGCTGCGCCGCTTCGAGTTTCTGCTGCTGCAGGCGCTGGGCTATGCGGTCGATTTCGAATACACGGCGGATGACGAGTCGCCCATCGAGCCGACCCTGCTCTATGGCTTTGAGCGTGAATTGGGCTTTGTTGCTTGCGAGCGGGCGCCGGATCCCCGTACCCTGTTTCTCGGTGCCCACCTGCTCGCCTTTGCCGAGGGACGTTTCGATACCCCTCCCTTGCTGCAGGCGGCCAAACGTTTCAGCCGACTTGCGCTGCAACCCTATCTGGGCAAGCGCCAGCTAAAGAGCCGGGAGCTGTTTTTAAAACGCAAAGCCAGCATGCAAGGCTGACACAGATTACAGACATACGGATATTGGCGCGGGGGGATTCGCTGACCGCGCAGTCAACAGATGAAGCCTTTCAAGGAGTTCTCAATGAGTGAAATCTATCTGGGTGTGAACATCGACCATATCGCCACCCTGCGCAACGCCCGGGGCACCCAGTATCCGGATCCGGTACAGGCCGCCTTCGTGGCCGAGCAGGCCGGGGCCGATGGCATTACCGTGCATCTGCGAGAAGATCGCCGCCATATCACCGACCGTGATGTGGAGATCCTGCGCCAGACTATCCAGACCAGAATGAACCTGGAGATGGCGGTGACCGAAGAGATGATCGGCATCGCCTGCCGCATCAAGCCTCACTTCGTCTGTCTGGTGCCGGAGAAGCGCACCGAAGTGACCACCGAGGGCGGTCTGGACGTGGCCGGTCAGCTGGACAAGGTGACTGATGCCGTTGCCCGTCTCTCCACGGTGGGGGCGCAGGTTTCGCTCTTTATCGATGCCGATCCCATCCAGATCGATGCGGCTGCCGAGAGTGGCGCCCCCTTTATCGAGATCCATACCGGCCGTTACGCCGATGCCACCACAGATGCTGAGCGCAACGCCGAGTTCAAGCGCATCGCCGCCGGTGCCTCCTATGCCGCTGGCAAGGGGCTCAAGGTCAATGCCGGCCACGGCCTGCACTACCACAACGTCAAGGCCATCGCCGCCATCCCCGAGCTCTATGAGCTCAACATCGGCCACGCCATCATCGGCCGCGCCGCCTTCGATGGTTTGGCCAAAGCCGTGAGCGACATGCGCCTGCTGATGCAGGAAGCCCGTCAGGGGATCTGAGTTGCAAAATAGGCCCGCGGCTTGAGACCGGCCGCCAAAAATAACAAGGGACGCCACGGCGTCCTTTGTTGTTTTTAGGTCAATTAATGCGGGGCTAATGAGTTGGCGGCACCCGCGCCGTAATAACCCAGCACAATCGGCTATAAGCAGTTGATGTCAAAAGGGTTACACTGGTTGGCCTTGTGAGCTGGACGAGATTGTTATGGAGCATCCCCTGTACCACCCCGATATCACCGATCTGGAGCCTGTCGCTCGTGCGGCGGGGGCTGCCATCATGGCGATCTACCGCGAGCCTTTTGCGGTGGAGTACAAGAGTGACGAGAGTCCGCTCACGGCTGCCGACAAGGGGGCTCATGAGGTGATCGTGCAGGCGTTGGCGCGGCTGACCCCCGATATCCCTGTGCTGTCGGAGGAGTCTGGCCCCGAGGTGATGGTGGCGCGCCACAGCTGGTCCCGCTACTGGCTGGTGGATCCCCTCGACGGCACCAAGGAGTTTGTTTCCCGCAACGGCGAGTTCACCGTCAATATCGCGCTGATTGAAGGGGGGGCGCCGCGCTGGGGGCTGGTCTATGCCCCTGTGCTGGATAAGCTCTGGTATGGCGGCAAAGGAGTAGGCGCCTGGCGTATCGCCGATGGCAAGTGTGAGCCTATCCAGACCCGGCCTCATCGTGAAGGAGAGGCGTGGCGAGTGGTGGGCAGTCGCAACCACCTGTCGCAGGCGACCCTCGATTTCTTGGCACCTTTTGGCGAGATCGAGCTGGTCTCTATGGGCAGCTCCCTCAAGTTCTGCATCATCGCCGAGGGGGGCGCCGAGCTCTATCCGCGCCTCGCCCCCACCTGCGAGTGGGATACCGGCGCGGCGCAGGCTGTGCTGGAGGGGGCCGGTGGCAGTGTCACCCAGCTCGATGGCTCACCCCTTGCCTACAACAAGCCCGATATCCTCAATCCCTGGTTTGTCGCCAAGGCATAAACGAGATATCGGTGTCTAGTCCTGAAATAGGTTTACACATTTTCAACTAGCATTTCTCTACTCAGAACCCCCTATGTGCCGCATCGGGGGTTCTGTATTTCAACG
>NZ_JBFODN010000046.1:0-6092 GCF_040908345.1 Aeromonas sp. R3-1 | reverse complement strand
GGGGCGGCGACTCAATGGTGCTGGCAGAGGCGGCGCAGGGCATCGGGCCCCACCGGCTCCTCGGCGAGCAGCGGCACCACGGCGTAGCGGCTGGCGTGTTGCTGCTCGACCGCCTCGATATGGGGCAACTGGCGCTCGGCCCGCAGTTGCAGCAGCGGTGAGCTGACCGCGGCTTGCTGCAAGCTGTGGTTGATGAGCCAGCCCCAGGGCTCGATACCGGCTCGGCGCAGATCGGATTGCAGATTGGCAGCCTCCTGCACTGGCGTCGGCTCGGGCAACGTCACAATCAGCACCTTGGTCTGCTTGGGGTCCTGCAACTGCATCATGGGGGTGGTGAAGTGCAGCCCCTTGTTTCCCATCTGACGAGCGATCTCCCTGTGGTAGGCGCCGGTAGCGTCGAGCAGCAGCAGGGTGTGGCCGGTAGGGGCGGTATCCATCACCACAAAGCGCTTGCCCGCTTCGCGAATGATGCGCGAGAAGGCCTGGAACACGGCGATCTCCTCGGTACAGGGGGAGCGCAAGTCCTCCTCCAGCAGTGCCCGCCCCTGCTCGTCCAGCGCCGCCCCCTTGGTGGCCAGCACCTGAGCGCGGTAACGCTCGGTCTCGGCGTGGGGGTCGATGCGGCTCACCTCCAGATGATGCAGGCTACCTGCCAGCGTCTCGCTCAGGTGCGCGGCGGGATCCGAGGTGGTGAGGTGCACCGGCAGGCCGCGGCTCGCCAGCTCCACCGCCACGGCGGCCGCCAGCGTGGTTTTGCCCACCCCGCCCTTGCCCATCAGCATGATGAGGCCGTGACCGTCGGCGGCCAACTCGTCTACCAGCGAACTCAACTCGGGCTGGGCTGGCAGATGAGCTGACGTTGCCAGTGGTGCCTGCTCACCAGCATCCTGTGGTTGCAGCAGTTGGCGCAGGCTCTCGACCCCCACCAGATTGGTGGCCAGCAGCGGGATATGATCCTGCGCCAACCCCTTTATCCCCTGCGGCATCTGGGCGAGAGCCTGTTGCTCGCGCTGCCAGAGCGCCATTGCCAGCGGATCTCCGGCAATAGCGCCTTCGGGGAAGAGGCCATTGATCACCAGTTGCTGGTTCAGCAAACCGATGGCGGCCAGCTCCTCGTGGGTGCGAGCCACTTCCCGCAGAGTGGATTGCTGGGCGCGCGCCACCAGCACCAGCCTGGTGTGAGCAGCATCAGCCAGGGCGGCGACCGCGTCGGCATACTGGCTGCGCTGCTTCTCCAGCCCCGCCAGCGGTCCGAGGCAGGAGGCATCCCCCTTGCCCTGCTCCAGAAATTCGCTCCAGGCGCCCGGCAGTTGCAGCAGCCGGATGGTGTGGCCGGTTGGGGCCGTATCAAAGACGATGTGGTCATACTCGGCCAGCAGCGTTTGGTCGGTCAGCAACGCGGTGAATTCGTCAAAAGCCGCGATCTCGGTGGTGCAGGCGCCGGAGAGCTGCTCTTCGATACTGCGCACCACGCTCTCGGGCAACTTGCCGCGCACCGGCCCGACGATCCGCTCCCGATAGGCTTTGGCCGCCGCGGGGGGATCTATCTCCAGCGCCGACAAACCGGACACAGCGGCGATGGTGGTGACGCGATTGCCGATCTCGGTGGCAAACACCTGCCCCACGTTGGAGGCAGGGTCGGTGCTCACCAGCAGCACCCGCTTGCCAATATCACAGAGAGCCACCGCACTGGCGCAGGCCAGCGAGGTCTTACCCACCCCGCCCTTGCCGGTGAAAAAGAGAAACGGCGGTGGATTGGTCAGAAAATGGTACATAGCCTCTCCCGAATGGTGCGTCACGACTCAGCAGCAACCGCTGCCAGAGCAGCAGCCGCCCTTGACGATCCCCTTGATGGCCGCTTGTGGCGCAGGCAGCCCGGCATAACGGGCCAGCTCGCTGCGGCTCGGATAACGACCGGTCAACACCACCTGTCCCTCCACAAGCACCAGCGGCAACCCCTCCTCCCCGGCGTGGGTCAGAAAAGCGCTGACGGCAGGTGTCTCGGCAAACTGCATCGGCTGCTGGGCCAAATTGAAACGCTCGATGGCAACACCCTGCTCCTTGGCCCAGGCAAGGTCGGCTGCGAAGGTGACCAGTGCCTGATCAACCTCGGTACCGCAGACACCGCTGGAGCAGCAGAGGGCGGGATCAAAAATCTGAATGGAGGACATGGCATTACTCCTTGTTGCAGCAGGGCTGCGCAGGCAGAACATGGGGAGAGCAGGCTGACTCGGCACGCATCACGCCGCACGCCTCGGGATGACCGGCGCAGCACTCCTCGGTGAGGTAGGCGATCACATCCAGCATCAGGGGAATATTGGCGCGGTAGCGTAGAAAGCGCCCCTCCTGCTCCACTGACAGCAAACCGGTGTTGAGCATCGCCTTGAGGTGAAACGAGAGGGTATTGGGGGCAATATCGAGCTCGCTGGCCAGTTCACCGGCGACCCGCCCCTCCAGCCCGGCCTTCACCAGCAGCCGCCATACATCGAGCCGGATGCCGGATGCCAGCGATTCAAAGACCTTGGTGGCCATCTCTTTGTTCATCTTCACTCCCCTTGGTGCGACCTTTCATTTCAACTATACAAGAATCATTGAAATGATCAAGATGCGTACCGAAGCGAAGATACGAGGTTCTGGTATCAAACCGGGCTGACTGGAGAATCGACGAGTGAACAACCGTTGCGGACGGGCACACCGGGCTCGTCGCAGATAAACAGACGCCCTCCAGAGGGAGGGCGTATCAGAGCGTTTGACCCGCCAGCACAGTCTGCGCTGTCGGGGCAATCAGACAAAGGCGTGCCTTATTTGGCAGCTGGCACCGCGTTGAAGGTGAGCAGGGCCGCCTTGTTGGCATCGCTCAGAGTCAGCTGGTTGCCGTTGATGGAGTAGGTTGCCACCTTCTCCAGCTTTTGCAGGAACTCGGTCTCTTTGTTCATGGCGTCGCCGATGCACATCATGCGAGTGGAGCCCATGGCGCCCAGCGTCAAGACACCGTCACCCTGCTTGGTGATACCGCCAAAATAGCGATTGCAGCCGCCCTTGCCCGCCACCTTGCCGTCGACCACTTGCAGGGTGAAGGTATCGCCGGTGGCGCCTTGCAGCTGCCAGCTGGATGCTTGCAGTTGAGCCATGCTGGAACCTGTTGCCATTGCGCAGCCTCCCAGTGCCAGCGCGGCCAGCAGAGTCAGTTTCTTGTTCATGGATTCACCTCTTAATGATTAGAGCCATCAATACGGCAGCCTGTTTAACATGGCTGGCACCCATGCCAAAGGATTTTATTGTGATCTCCCTTCACTTTACTACCAGCTGGCATGTGCCATGCTTAGGCTCAGTTCCGGACCCAGGGAGGGGAAACGAATGGTCAAATCGCTCATCATCACACTGCTTGCAACCTGCGCCAGCATGGTCGTACAGGCCTCCGACTGGGCAGTGGTTCAGCCGCAATCCAATCCGTCTCTCTATGTCAAAAGTTACTCGGGTGTGCTGCTCAATGGCCATAGCCATCACAGCGACAGTTTTGATCTCTGGCTGGTCAATAGCGGCTATCAATATCCGGTGGTGGATGATGTGACCCTCTTTATGGAAGCGGGCCCGGCGGTGGCGGATCAGAATCGCACATCCGGTTTCAATATGAGTTCTGGGGTACGCTACCAGCTCTCTCCGGCATTCAATATCGGCAGCCAGATCAAGCATCTCGATCTCAACAAGGCCAGCACCCTGCTGGAGCTCAACTCCAGCCTGCTGCTGACCCCCAGACTCTCCCTCACCGCCAACTACGGCGTCAGCGCCATCACTGCCGATCAGGCACTGAGTCTGGGCGTCGGCTTCAACTTCTGAATCAGATCAGCGGCGTGGCACTCACCACCACGCCGTTGCGATCCGCATAGACGTAATCCCCTTCGTGGATGGTCACACCGGCAAAGCTGACCACGGCCCCCAGCTCTCCCAATCCCCGCTTCTCGGTCTTGACCGGACAGGCCGCCAGCGCCTTGACCCCGAGCGCCAATGTCGCCAGGGTGCCCACATCCCGCGCCGCGCCGTGGATCAGGATCCCCTCCCACCCCTGCTCCACCGCCTTGACCGCCAGTTGATCGCCAAGCAGCGCACGGCGCAGCGAACCGCCGCCGTCGATCACCATCACCTTGCCGTGACCGGGGCGGGTCACCAGATCCCGCACCAGACTGTTGTCTTCATAACAGGAGAGCGTTACGGCGCGACCATAAAAGAGGGCCTTGCCGCCAAAATCCTGAAACACCGGGTCGGCCACTTGCAGCAAGTCGCCATGTTGATCGCAGAGGTCGGGCAGGAGATCCAGCATGATTTGATTCCTTTCAGATGCATGAAGGTGTTCATTCTTTCATCAGGCAAGGTTTCTGGCAATCCAGAAGGATTCAATATTGCCCAAGCAAACTGCTGATTTATCCGTCAATAACGGTGTCAGCCAGAGCTGGCCATCCTCCACCCAGTAGATGGCGTTCTGGCCAAAACGGGCAGCCAGCTGACGGGCTTGTGGCAGGGATAGCGCCACCGCCAGCGATGACTCCTGCCAGCGTTCGTCCGGGTCAGCTCCCCAAAATGGCCCCACCACGGGCACCTGCAAATCCACGGTCAGATGGCGCCACAGCGCCCGTTCCCGCCGCATATTGCGTCGTTGTGTGACCCACTGGCTGGCCGGATTCCAGGCTGTGATGATGGCAAAAGCAGACCAGTCTGGTGGCTCAAATGGCGCGATAAAGCAGATTTTCTTGTAGTTTTCCCACAAATTCATGTCAATCACATGTTACATTCCATTACATTTTGTAGGGGCGAAAACCCGGTTCAGGCCAAGTATGATGCTGCTGTACCAGGGTTTGACCTATATCAAATCAGAGTTAAAAAGTTGCTATCTGACGGCAAAGAGTGTTGTTATGCTCCTGTTAACTGATAAAATGCGGCCACTTTCGTAATGGACGACCTTTCCAGGCTCTGCTCGACCAGACTTGTCGGGAACCTATAAGTGGCACAGGGATACTTGCCGGTACTGATGCCTAATTCGCGATATTCCGACCTGACTCTCATACCCAGGATGACGTAATAAATTTTCAGGATCAGTCAGGAAATCGGTTTGAAACGCCAAAGAGTGTTAAATTTAAGATAATTAACTGATAAGAATCTGGGAATACTCATGCAAACACCACACATTCTGATCGTCGAAGACGAGCTGGTCACACGCAATACCCTGAAAAGCATTTTTGAAGCCGAAGGCTACATCGTGCTCGAAGCCAACAACGGCGACGAAATGCACCAGGCCCTCACTTCCCACACCATCAATCTGGTGATCATGGACATCAACCTGCCGGGCAAGAACGGCCTGCTGCTGGCCCGTGAGCTGCGTGAGAACGACAACATCGCCCTGATGTTCCTGACCGGTCGTGACAACGAAGTGGACAAGATCCTGGGTCTGGAGATCGGCGCCGATGATTACATCACCAAGCCGTTCAACCCCCGTGAGCTGACTATCCGTGCCCGCAACCTGCTGAGCCGCACCATGAACGTGGCTGCCGGTGGCGAAGAGAAGAAGCTGGTTGAGCGCTACCTCTTCAACGGCTGGGCGCTGGATATCAACAGCCGCGCACTGGTCAGCCCGACTGGCGACATGTTCAAGCTGCCGCGCTCCGAGTTCCGCGCCATGCTGCACTTCTGCGAAAACCCGGGCCAGATCCAGACCCGTGCCGAGCTGCTGAAGAAGATGACCGGCCGTGAGCTCAAGCCGCATGACCGTACCGTCGATGTGACCATCCGTCGCATTCGCAAGCACTTCGAAAGCGTCAACGATACTCCGGAGATCATCGCCACCATCCACGGCGAAGGCTACCGTTTCTGTGGTGAGCTGGAGCAGGAATAAGCTCCCGCTACGCTGTTGATCTGAAAAGGCGCCTCGGGCGCCTTTTCTGTCTCTGCTGTTTGCCTTAAAGCTGAGAAACGGTAAACGTGACGTCGAACGGCGCACAAGATAGATGTGTCTAGTCCTGAAATAGGTTTACACATTTTCAACTAGCATTTCTCTACTCAGAACCCCCTATGTGCCGCATCGGGGGTTCTGTATTTCAACG
>NZ_JBFODN010000045.1:0-6859 GCF_040908345.1 Aeromonas sp. R3-1 | reverse complement strand
GGGGGCAAACGCCAGATAGCCAAAACGCGCCAGCGGGCGCGTTTTGGTCGGCATTATCAATGCACCTCAATCAGTGCAGGGTGGTCCACTCATGGTCAAAGACCCGGGCCCGTTCCCAGGGTGCATCAGGCAGGCTGGAAGAGAGGCCAGTGTATTTGCCCACGTCGTCCACCACGATGGCGGAGAGGATCGGCAGGTTGTTTTCGGTGCAGTACATGCGGATGCGCTGCAGCAGGGTGCGCAGTTCATCCTGGCACTGCTCCAGCCCGGCCTGCTTGGCCAGTTTGGAGTAACGAATGGTAGTGCGTTCCTTTGCAGACTCGACGAGGATGTCCCACAGCTTGTAGTCGCAGGTCGAAGCACCTGCGGTGGCTTGGCTTGTCATAACTCTCTCCGGCGCGAAATGGTCGCTATATGTCGAAGCGCATCTTCGCCAGTTCGGCGCCGTCATATGTTGATCCAACGCAAAAAAGAGGGGAGTCGCGTCACACAATTCCCGGATATGGGGTGATAAAGGTTTTCCGGTAGTTGAAATAACGAAAAATTGTTACATGGCCGACATATTATGCTAATGAATCACGGTGACGGCACCTTTATTGATAGGGATCAAAGGCAAACAGTGGTCAGATCACTAGATTTCGCTCTTCGATAAATTTATCAGGAGTGAATATTGGAACTTTTATTCGTCTTGCTCGTTCTGGTCGCTGTGGTCTACGGCATTATCAAGGATTACAACCCGCAGGCGGTGCTGGCGCTGGCGGGCATGGCCATTTTTGCGGTGGCCTACTGGCTGGGGCTACACCCCATTCTCCCCGCTGACAAGAGCACCGGCTTTGCCCTGTTCGACCTGTTCGAAGTGTTCAAGGGGATCTTCTCCTACCGCGCGGCGGGCCTCGGCCTCACCATCATGGCGGTGGCGGGTTTTGCCACCTACATGTCCCATATCGGGGCCTCCCAGGCGCTGGTGCGGGTGGCGGTCAAACCGGTGGCAGGCATCCAGTCCAGCTACCTGATGCTCTCCATCTGCTATCTGGTGGCGGTATTCGTCTCCCTGTTCGTCACCTCCGCTACCGGCCTTGGCCTGCTGTTGATGGTCACCATGTATCCGGTGATGCGCAACCTCGGCATCAGCCCGGCCTCCGCTTGTGGCGTCATCGCTACCTCACAGGCTTTTGAAATTGGCCCGACCCAGACCAACGCCATCTTCTCCGCCGGTCAATCCGGCATGGATCCGACCAGCTATTTTGTCGACTACCAGATCTGGTTGGTGGCCCCCATGCTGCTGGTGACCATGGTGCTGCACTTCTTCTGGCAGCGTCACTGCGATCGCAAGGATGGCTGGGATCCGGCGCTCCATCGCGGCGATCACGCCGAGCTGGACGAGCAGGACACCGAGTGCGTGCAGGCGCCCACCTGGTATGCCCTGCTGCCGATTATCCCCTTCGTGCTGATGATGGCCTTCTCCAAGCTGCTGGTGAGCGACATCAAGATGAGCGTGGAGGTGGCCATGCTGCTGTCGGTCTTTATCGGCATGCTGTGCGAGCTGCTGCGTAGCCGCTCGGTGCGTACCGCGTTTGCCGGGCTGTCGAGCTTCCTCGACGGCATGGGCAAGGTGTTTGGCCCCGTGGTGGCGCTGATAGTCTGTGCCGAGCTGTTTGCCGAATCCCTCAAGGCCATCGGCGCCATCGATACCCTGCTGCACTCTGCCAGCAATGCCGGTATCGGCAGCGGTCTGATGACCCTGGTGATGGTGGCGCTGATCATGGTGGCGGCGGTCATCATGGGCTCCGGCAACGCGGCGTTCCTCAGCTTCTCGACCCTGGCACCGGCGGTGGCAGCCAAGTTTGGCGTACCGGCGGTGACCATGCTGCTGCCGATGCAGCTCGCTTCAAGTATCGGCCGTACCGTCTCTCCCATCGCGGCTGTGCTGATCGCCTGTGCGGGGATTGCCAAGGTATCGCCCTTTACCGTGGTCAAGCGCACCAGCGTGCCGATGGCGGGGGCGCTGGTGACGGCGCTGACCCTAAATTATCTGCTGTTTATGTAAGCGGGTGGCGGACGGCCACGAGCTGTCCGCCCCTTTCACTCGGCTGTCGGACGGGAGGCCTGCCCTCCCGTCCCAGGAGATGACAATGACAGACTCTCGCAACGCTTTTTCTCTGGATGCCTACCTGGCAGATCTGGCCCCGCTCATCAACCTCGATTGCGGTACTCGCACCCCGGCCGGGGTAGCGAAAGTGGCCGACATCATGACCGAGAAATATGAGGCCATCGGCTGTCAGGTGACCCGCCACCAGTTCGCTGCCGAGTGCGGCCCCTGCCTCGAGATCACCAATGCGCCGGGTGCCGATCACTACGACGTGATGCTGTGTGGCCACATGGATACCGTCTTCCCCGAGGGGACGGCGGCCAAGCGCCCGCTGAAAATCGAAGGCAATCAAGCCTTTGGCCCCGGTGTCTCGGACATGAAGAGCGGCCTGCTCTCTATCTGGTATGCCCTCAAAGAGATGGACCCGGCATTGCTTGCCAAGCTCAAGGTGCTGGTCTGCTACAACTGCGACGAAGAGATTGGCTCCCCCTGGTCGAAAGATTGGCTGGTGGAGAAGGCCAAACAGAGCGGCTGCGTGCTGGTGGCCGAGGCAGCTCGTCCCAACGGGGATCTCATCAGCGCCCGCAAGGGCAATGCCAAGTACCGCATCACCTTCCACGGCAAGGCGTCCCACGCCGGTTCGGCCCTGACCGAAGGGGTCTCTGCCATCACAGAACTCGCGCACTGGGTACTGGCCATCAACGAGCAGGTCAACATGACCACGGGCACCACCATGAACGTCGGCGTGGTACAGGGCGGCACCGGTGTCAACGTGGTGCCGGACTTTGCCGAGGCGATCGTCGATCTGCGCTTCTGGAGCAACGAAGAGGCCGCTGCGGTACACGATCGGCTCACCTTTATGGCCAACAACCCCTTCCTCGCGGGCTGCCGGGTCGAGGTGGATCGCCAGACCTTCAAGCCGGCGATGCGCCCGAGCGGTGACACCGAGGCGCTGATGGCGCTGGTGGAGGCGGCAGCCAAAGAGGAGGGGATCCCCTTCAACTGGCTGGAGGCCGGTGGCGGCTCGGATGCCAACTTCACCGCCGCCGCGGGGGTGCCGTCCCTCGATGGTTTCGGCCCCATGGGCGGCGGTTTCCACTCGGAGGCGGAATTCCTGCTGCTGGAGAGCATCGAACCGCGCATCCGCCTGCTGCAGCGGGTGCTGGGCAAGCTGGCAAAATAAGCCGGTTTATCCCTTGTTCGGGTCGTCATGGCCCGCTCAAAACTGGTCCGCTCAAATCCAAACGGGAGGCTGTTGCCTCCCGTTTTTTTATCTCGATTTTTCGCGCGCTGAGTGAGCGGGCCAGATGGCTTGCAGCCGTTACCCCTGCGGTTCGGCCAGATAGGCCAGGTGATCCTGCCGCGCCACCAGCCAGCCATCGAGGCGCAGCGGGGCGGCAAAGCCCGGGCCGTCGGTCACCATGGTGTGGTACTCCCCCTGCTCGCCGCTGGCATCGAAGCCCTTGCGCTCGGCCAGTTGTTGCAACTCGGCGAGGGTGGCGGCATCGAGGGTGCGTCCAGTCCACTCGGGAGCCAGCACCCGAGTATCGACGCAGGAGAGGTGGGCGACGATGCCGCGGGCCAGCATATCCGCCAGCAAGGCTTGACGAGATTGCTGCCAGAGCGGGGTATGGACGGTGAGACCCAGCGGCTGGCAGCGTTCGCGGATCCAGTTTGGTGCGCCGCCCACGCTGTCGATATCGCCGGTAACTACCCCATCGAGTTGCCACTCCTCCTTGAGCTTGGCCAGTGCCCGCTCATAACCGAGATCGAACGGCGCTTCTATGGTGACCAGCAGATGGGGCAGTCCGAGGGCTTCCGCCTGACGGTGCACCAGCGGCAAGGGGTGAGCGAGAAATCGGGGCTCTGGCGGCGCAAAGGTGGCCAGTGCCATCACCTGATGGCCCGCTTGACGGGCATGACAGAGGGCCAGCATGGCATCTTTGCCACCGCTCCAGAGCAGGATGACGCGAGACATGGATGAGATTCCAATGGTGAACGAGGGGGCATGCTACCCAGCGGCGTGGGCAGAGGTAAAGGCATAGTGTCCGGAAATGGCGGCGGGGAAGTGGTTGAGGTAACGGAGCGGGGAAAAAAGCAGGCCCCCGAAGCGGGGGCCTGTATTGCAATAGCGTGGTAAACGCGACTGCGATTAGAGCAGGATGCTGGTGAGGATAAAGCCCAGCGAGCAGGAGGTCACCACCCCGATCAGCCCCGGAATGATGAAGCTGTGGTTGATGATGAACTTGCCGATACGGGTGGTGCCGGAGCGGTCGAAACCGATACAGGCCAGGTCGCTCGGGTAGGTCGGCAGCACGAAGTAGCCGTAGCTGGCTGGCAGGAAAGCGATCAGCAACTTCGGCTCCACACCCAGCGCCAGACCCATGGGGGCGATGGCAGTGAGGGCGGCGGCCTGGCTGTTTACCAGCTTGGAGATGAGGAACAGCACCAGGGCGTAGGTCCAGGGCTGGGCCTGTACCACATGGGCCAGGGTCTCTTTGAGCAGCGGCATGTGGGCCTGGAAGAAGGTCTCACTCATCCAGGCAACCCCGAATACGGAGAAGATGGCGACCATGCCTGCCTTGAAGACGGCACCGTTGGCGATCTCGCCCGGCTTGACCTTGCAGCGCATCAGGATGATGGCACCGGCGATCAGCATCATCATCTGGATCACCAGGTTCATGGAGAGCGGGCCGGTCTTGTCCTTGATGGTGAACACCGGACGCAGACCTTCGTTGGCACCGAGCAATACCACGGCAGCGATGGCGGCGAAGAAGATCCAGGTAGACCAGTAGGCCTCTTTCGGGAACTTGGTGTTAAGCAGGGTCTCGCCACCACCGTAGATGAAGGCACGCTGCTCCGGGTCTTTGATCTTGGCCTGGAACTCTTCATCCTTGTCCAGATCCTTGCCGCGACGCAGGCTCCACAGGGCTGCCACGATGACACCGGTCAGGGAGGAGGGGATGGCGATCATCAGGATGTCGAGCAGGCCGTAAGCCTGACCGATACCATGACCGGCCGCCAGAATGGAGACCATGGAGACCACGGCAACGGAGACCGGGGAGGCGCAGATCGCCATCTGGGAGGCAACGGAGGCGACAGCCATCGGGCGCTCGGGACGGATGTTCTTCTGCAGCGCGATGTCAGCGATGATGGGGAACATGGTGTAGACCACGTGGCCGGTACCGCACAGGAAGGTGAGGGTCCAGGTCGTGAGCGGCGCCAGGATAGTGATGTATTGCGGGTGACGGCGCAGCAGACGCTCGGCCACTTGCATCATCAGGTTGAGGCCACCGGCAGTCTGCAGGGTGGCGGCACAGCCGATCACCGCCAGAATGGTCAGCATTACCTGAACAGGCGGTTCGCCCGGCACCAGGCCGAAGACGAATGTCAGCAGGAAGAGACCGATACCACTGATGAGACCGAGTCCCATGCCCCCAAAGCGGGTACCCAGCAGCAAGCAGCCGAGTACCACTAAAAATTCCATCAAGATCATTCCGTTACCTCGTGTGATTCAACCCATATTGCCGCGGGTAGCCTGAACCATGAATTGTCATTGTCTGTTTTATTTAGCCCAAAAGGGTTAGTTGCTATTCTGCTCCCCTGAAAAAGTGAAAAAATTGAGTTACTTCAATAACTCGATGAATTTTTGATTAAACCACTTAAAAACCACGTACTAACAAAAACATCATTTTTGTTACCAAGTGGTATCACTCGGGGCCAAGCCATCGGGTGGTCATGGCGGTAGAGCAGAGCGGCAACAGGGCTGCAGGGGAGGGGCATAAAAAGGGCTCGATTGCGGCAGAAGAGGGTGAAAAAACCAGCGCTCAGGCTATTTTTGCCAGCAAGGGCTGACTTTGGCGGGTTGGCTCATTTGCCCGCAGGGCCTTGCTGCAGATAGCGGCGCTGATAATCCTCGCTCAGCTTGGCAATATCCAATCTGGCAATGGCCTGTGCCACCCGTAGCTGCAACGCCTGCTGATCGGGGCGAAACATGATGTGCAGGCTCTTGTGTTCGAGGATCTTCGGGTGAAATTGCAATCCGGCGCTGCTCAGCTTGCGATCATGGTTGATGAGCCAGTGAAAGACATCCCGATCGATCACCGCCAGATCGAGCCGGTCGCGCTGCAATTTGCGCAGGTTGAGCAGGTCCGCATCGACGGCGGCAGTGTTGAGGCGCTTGCTGGCCATCAGGGCATCGAATTCACGGGTGTTGACGTATCCCTCCACCACGCCGATCCGGTAGGGGGCGAGATCCGTGAGCTGCTGCCAGGGGATGGGGGGGCCTGAGCGCTGCGCCATGCCCAGCACGCTGTCGCCTACGCTGGGGGAGCTGCGCCACAAGGTCGGCAGGGTGTCGGAGAGGTAATCTGGAAAATAGCCGCTATAAGGCTGGGTCGGGTCGGCCGCCAGCCGTACCGCCCGCTGCCAGGGGTAGAAGTCGAACGTCACCTCCAGTCCCGCCTCGGCAAAGGCACGTTTGACGATATGACCGGTGAGGCCGCCATCGGGCAGGCTCTGGCTGGTGTAGGGGGGCCACTCCAGGGTGGTCAGACGAACGGGCTCGGCCCACAGTTGAACAGGCATGCAGGACAGCAATAGCGAAAGCAGCAGGCGATATCCCATAGGCGACGAGTTCCTTGTGCCGATTGATCCTGAGTATCACCCATAACGGTGTGTCTAGTCCTGAAATAGGTTTACACATTTTCAACTAGCATTTCTCTACTCAGAACCCCCTATGTGCCGCATCGGGGGTTCTGTATTTCAACG
>NZ_JBFODN010000044.1:0-3115 GCF_040908345.1 Aeromonas sp. R3-1 | reverse complement strand
GGCTGCACTGGTGCTCGGGGTTGGCTTGTCGCTGGCCCAATCACGGCTGGAGGGCAAGCGCTCAGTCCCCTCGACACTGCTCTGGTTACCTGCGTTGCCGCTCGCTCTCTATGGCATCGGGTTGCTGCAACTGCAGGGCTGGGTGAGCGGTCTGCTGCAGATGGCTATGCTGGGGGCGGCTTTTGCCCATCTGATGCTGCTGCGGGCCCGTCATCGCCTCAAGGCATTCAATACCCTGTTGCCGCTGGCCGGTCTGGTGGGGGCGATGGCCAGCCTTGTCTGGCTGGCAGTGCTGGTGGGCTGGCAAGGGGGTGAGGCCAATCTCGATGCCCTGATCCCGGCGGTGGTGACCCAGGCAGCGCTGTTGGTGGCCTCCCTGCTGCTCTGGTTCAGCCCGCTCTATTTGCTGCGTGATACCGCGCCAGTGGTGGTCTCTACCTCCCTGTGTGGCCTGCTGATCGCCCAGATCGCCGCTACCAGCGTGTTGCACCAGCTGATCTGACACTGGCGCTGAAAAGAGAAAGCCCCGAGCCAACACTCGGGGCTTTTGCATATCTGGCTTGCAGGTATCGCTGCTATCAATTCACAGCAATCGATCAATAGAAATCGTCGGCCCCGCAGATAAAGAGGCAACTGCTGCGCGGCTGGGCCAGATATTCGCGGGTCAATCCCTCCAGCGGCATGCCGAAGGTGCAGATATCTTGCGGCGAGGGGAGGGCGGTATCGAGGATCCGCCGCCAGTAGCCGCCGACCCCCTTGGGGGGGCTCGGCAGGTTGAAGGTGAGGGGCTCCCAGTAGGCGTTGAACAGCACATAGAGCGCCAGCTTGGTTTCGCTCGACAGCGCCGACATGGCGATGGCGTGGGAGTGGGGGCTGAAATCCGGTTGCCCGGCGTTGACTCCGTGCCAGCAGATCTCGCTGTGGCGCAGGATCTCGGTGAGCGACAGCGGCATGCTCTCCTGCTCCGGGCGCTGGAACAGGTGTTTGCGGTATTGGATCAGCTCCTTCATAAAGCGGAACATCTCCTGACTGCGGGCATTGGGCAGCCAGTTCATCCAGCAGGTGGCATTGTCCTGGCAGTAGCCGTTGTTGTTGCCCCGCTGGGTGCGCAGCAGCTCGTCTCCCATCAGCAGCATGGGGGAGCCCACCGAGAGCAGGGTCGCCACCATCATGTTTTTGGCCTGGCGCATCCGCAGGGCGTTGATCTGGGGATCTTCCGTCACCCCTTCGTGGCCGTGGTTCCAGCTGAAGTTGTGATCGCAGCCGTCACGGTTCTCCTCCCCGTTGGCCTCGTTGTGCTTGCTGTTGTAACTGGCCCAGTCCCACAGAGTAAAACCGTCGTGACAGGTGACGAAGTTGATACTCTTCTCGGGATCGGCGTGGTGATAGTGGTAGATGTCGGGGCTGCCGCAGAGCCGCTCGACGAAGGTGGTGACGCTGTTGTCATCCCCGCGCAGGAAGCGGCGCACATCATCCCGGAACTGGCCGTTCCACTCACGCCAGCGGGCGCCGGCCAGTGACCCCACCTGATAGAGTCCCCCCGCGTCCCAGGCTTCGGCAATCAGCTTGATGTCGGCGATGTTGGGGTCGGTATCTATGGTGCGTAGAGTGGGGGCATTGGCCTGCGGCTGACCCGATTCATCCCGCGACAAAATGGCTGCCAGATCAAACCGAAAGCCATCGACGTGCATCTCCTGACGCCAGAAGTGGAGGCTGTCCATGATCATCCGCAGCACCACCGGATGGGCGCCGTTGAAGGTGTTGCCGCAGCCCGAATAGTTGGTGTCCTTCTGGTTGTTGTCGAGGATGTAGTAGGCCTCGTTGTCGATGCCGCGAAACGAGAAGGTGGGGCCATCATCACCCCCTTCGGCGGTGTGGTTGTAAACCACGTCCAGGATCACCTCGATATTGGCCTTGTGCAGCGCCTTGACCATGTCGCGAAATTCGGTCAGCGGATCATCGCCGCAGGCGTATTGGGCGTGGGGGGCGAAAAAGGACATGGGGCTGTAACCCCAGTAGTTGGAGAGTCCTTTGGGCGCATCCTGAGGATCGAACTGGAACACCGGCAGCAGCTCGACGGCGGTGACGCCGAGAGATTGCAGATAGGGGATCTTCTCAATCAGCCCGAGATAGGTGCCACGTAGCGCCGGATCGACCCCGGAGCTCGGGGACTTGGTAAAGCCCCCCAGATGCAGTTCGTAGATCACCGAGCGGGAGAGGGAGTGAGCGGGCAGTTTGTCTCCTTCCCAGTCGTAGTGGCGAGTATCGACCACCTTGTTCTTGGCGCAACAAGCTAGATTGCTGCCTGGACGGGCCGCCGCCCATCGATCGTAATTGGCGCCAAGCTCGATGCTGCGGCCGTAAGGGTCGAGCAACACCTTCTCGGCATCGAAGCGGGTGCCGCCATATGGGCGCCACGGGCCCTGAATGCGATAGGCGTAACGCTGCCCGACCGAGATCCCCTCCACATGGATATGCCAGTAGTAGGCGGTGCGGTTAAGGCGCGGGGATAGGGGGATCACCTCGGGGGTCGCATCGTCTGCGCTTGCGAAGAGCAGCAGTTCGACCCGGCTGGCGAGGCGTGCCCAGATCGCGAAGTTGACGCCGTTACTGTCGGGTGTGGCCCCCAACTGACGGCAGTGACCGGCGGAGATGCGCATATTCTACCTACCCAAAATGAGGAGTGTTCACCTTATTGAGTGTAGTGCCGGATGCCTGGCAAGGACTCGATTGCCTGAAAAAACAGCATGATGCTGCTAATGACCGCACTATTTGTCCGATTAATCTACGAATAAACTTTTTTTGAGATATTTACTTGCAATCTGTGCGCTGGCGCCTATTATTGGCGACCTCAGACGCGGGGTGGAGCAGCCCGGTAGCTCGTCGGGCTCATAACCCGAAGGTCGTCAGTTCAAATCTGGCCCCCGCAACCATCTGAGATCCTGACCAGTCAAACCGGTGTAACCGGTTGGTAGGAAAGAAGAAATCGAACTGGCTACTGCTCGGCCACTTCGAGAAAAAATTCGGACGCGGGGTGGAGCAGCTCGGTAGCTCGTCGGGCTCATAACCCGAAGGTCGTCGGTTCAAATCCGGCCCCCGCAACCAACTCTTTCGT
>NZ_JBFODN010000043.1:0-6959 GCF_040908345.1 Aeromonas sp. R3-1 | reverse complement strand
GCGAGTAATCGCGCTGTGTCCGTTTCACACCTTGTCCCATCGGGCTCTCCATTTATTGGGGGGAAAGGTGTAAACCATATTCAGGACGGGACACGGGATGCAAAAAGGCCGGACTGGAATGAACTTCCAGTCCGGCCTTTTTATTTAGCTATGCGCTTTGGGTCAGAAGACTTTCTTGAACGGCTTGATGGTCACTTTGGCATAGACGCCAGCTGCCACATAGGGATCGGCATCGGCCCAGGCTTTGGCATCCGCTTGCGAGGCAAACTCGGCGATGACGGTGCTGCCGGTAAAGCCTGCATCGGCCGGATCCTCGGCATCGATGGCCGGATTAGGACCCGCGGTCAGCAGGCGACCTTCATCCTGCAGGGCTTGCAGGCGAGCCAGATGGGCAGGGCGAACCTGCTTGCGCAGTGGCAGGCTATCGGGGACATCTTCGGAGTAGATGAGATACCACATGAGAGGATCCTTTTCTGATGAGGGTTACTTTTTGGGTTCGTCTTTTTGCTGGGACAACTGCTCGGCAGGGATGTGGCGATAGAGATAGACGCCGCTCAGCAGGGTAAAGACCAGCGTCATCCCCAGCAGGCCGAACACCTTGAAGTTGACCCACATCTCCTGCGGCAGGTTGAACGCCACATAGAGGTTGAGCAGGCCACAGACGGTAAAGAAGCCGACCCAGCCGAGATTGACTGTGTCCCAGACCTTATCGGGTGCTTGCAGCTCCTTGGCCAGCATCTGTTTGATCAGGTTCTTGCCAAAGCCGTAGCGACTGATGAGCAGACCCAGTGCGAACAGCACGTTGATGACAGTCACTTTCCACTTGATGAAGGTGTCATCGTGGAAGAAAACTGTGAGGCCGCCGAAGAAGCCGACCAGCAGGAAGGTAAAGAGCTGCATCTTCTCGACTTTGCGATAGCGGATCCAGCTATAGGCGAGCTGCAGACCGGTGACCACCACCAGTGCGCCGGTAGCCATGTAGATGTCGTAGAACTTGTAGACCGCGAAGAAAACGATAAGTGGAATAAATTCAATAAATTGCTTCATTGTTGGCGCCTAGTCCTCAAAGATGGCCTGCAAATTTTGCCCAGTCTACCTGTACGGTGGACAACGGCAAATGAATAAGACCGCTCATTTTTACGCCGGTTCCACGCTGTCGCCAAACAGTTGGCGAGCAATGGTGAGCCCCAGTCGCTGCTGATCGGCCAGCAGGTCGCGGATATGGCGCTCTTCAATCAGGGGGTTGAGCAGCACAGCGCGCAGCAGGGTGAGAGGTTGGGTACCGTAGCGCACCACGGCGCGCTGGGTACGGGAGACAAAGCTGTGCCCCTCGGCGCGCTGGGCTTTTTGCAGCGCTACGTTGAAGGCGTTGATCTGCTCGTTGGCCGCTTCATCCAGCACCTTGCCCTGCAGATGGGGCGGGATGCAGCGATAGGAGAGCAGATTCATCACCGGAGCAGACATCAGCTCGAAGGCCGGATTATTGGTGATGAGCTCGGCCATCAGTCGGGCCCGGTCGTAGTTGGCCTCGATGAGGTCGGCATAGCCTTGCTGGCCGAACAGCTGGAAGGCGGCATCCAGATAGAGGGCATTGGCCGGGCGGGTGCCCTCCAGGGTAAAGCGGCCCTGATCAAACGAGGTGGCGCGAATGGCGTAGGGGGCCTCTCGCTTGACCGCCATCATCAGGTCCGGCTGGCGGCAGAGCAGCATGCCGGTACCGAGCGGCACCAGCAGTTGCTTGTGACCATCCAGCGTGACGGTGTCAGCCCGCTCAATCCCGGCTAGCAGACCTTGATAGCGGGGGGAGAGGAGGGTCGGGCCGCCCCAGGCAGCATCCACGTGGAAGTGGATCTGCTCGCGCTCGGCGATGGCCGCCAGTTCTGGCAGCGGATCGATGGAGCCAAAGTCGGTACTGCCTGCCACGCCGACCAATGCCAGTACTTTCAATTTCTGCT
This sequence comes from Aeromonas sp. R3-1, assembly GCF_040908345.1. Taxonomy (NCBI): domain Bacteria; kingdom Pseudomonadati; phylum Pseudomonadota; class Gammaproteobacteria; order Aeromonadales; family Aeromonadaceae; genus Aeromonas; species Aeromonas sp. R3-1. The sequence continues at coordinate 5,004 of NZ_JBFODN010000043.1, read as the reverse complement.
CTTTGCACTGGATCAGCGCCTGCTCCAGCGCAGCCAGACTGAGCCGGTTCTGCTCGTCGGTCTCGAGGCGCCAGACGCTGCGAGCGCCCAGCCCCAGCAGATCCATCCCCTTGTCGAAGGAGTAGTGCATCAGCCGGGAACCAAGAATAACGGCGCCCCGATAGCCCTGCTCATAGAGGGCGAACAGGTTGTCGCCGCAGGCGCGGTTGCGGGCCAACCACAGTGCCGTGACGTTGGCGATGGTGCCACCGCTGGTCATGACGCCGAGGGCGGCATCCTTGGCATGCATCTGCTCGCCGTAGAAGGCATCGTCCCTGCCATAGATGAGGCGGTGCAGCTTGGCCAGCACCTCCCGCTCCAGAAAGCTGAGCAGGCGGGAGGACTCCATCTTCATCGGATTCTGGTTGAGCATCACCAGCAGGCGCGACAGCTCGGCGGTATAGGCCGGCAGTGGCGCGGTCATATGGCCCATGTAGCGTGGCGAGGTGAGGTGCGAGGCACCGGGCACCAGAGTAGCCAGCCGCGCCAGATACTCCTCGATAGATTGGCCGACTGCAGGCATGCGGGATTGATCGAGCTGGTGGGTGAACAGGTCGCGCTGATAGGGGGCCTGACTGTCGTCGGAGTGGTGGAAGCTCTCCAGCAAGGTGTTCATCGCCTCGCCAAAGGCGGGATCCGCTTGTGCAAACAACTCAGTCAACTTCATCAGGTTCTCCAGACCAGGTCACCGGGGTAGGTGTCTATGCCGCTTGTCTCGGGCATCGGCGGCAGAGCATACACCAAAGGTTGGCAGGTGACAGCCACTCCATTTTTTAAGCGAACACTTGTACTCCGAAATGGCGCTGGGTAGAGTGAGCCACAGTTATTGTGGAGTAGATGTTATGAGTGGTGTGATGGATTACTCTCCCCGGGAGGAGCTGGCAAACCGGCTGAGTCACGGTGCGGGATTGTTGCTGGGGATTGTCGGGCTGGTGCTGTTGCTAATCAAGGGATGGGGGCAGGGCACACAGGCGCTGGTGAGCTACAGCCTTTATGGCGGCAGTCTGGTGCTGCTCTATCTCGCCTCGACCCTCTACCACAGTATGGCGGAAGGGCGGGCCAGACGCTGGTGCAAGGTGTTTGATCACTGCGCTATCTATCTGCTGATCGCCGGTACTTACACTCCGTTCCTGCTGGTTGCGCTCGATACGCCGCTGGCGAAGGGGTTGATGGTGGTGATCTGGGCCCTGGCGCTGGCTGGCGTAGTGTTCAAGCTGGTGTTTATCAATCGCTTCAAGAAGTTGTCGCTCTTTACCTACCTGATGCTGGGCTGGCTGTCGCTGGTGGTCATCTATCAGCTCTACATCCATCTGGCCGGTGAGGGGCTGCTGCTGCTCGGGCTTGGCGGCCTTATCTACAGCCTCGGGGTCATCTTCTATGTGGCCAAGCAGATCCCCTATAACCATGCCATCTGGCATCTCTTTGTGCTGGGTGGCAGCGTTTGTCACTTTATGGCCATTTACGGCTACGTCGCCTAACGTCTTGCAACTAGCCCTTAATTGGTATTTTTAGCGCGTAAAAGGATAAATTCGTGCGGTATCACACAGTTGGCATCAGCGTTTGCTGACAAGCTAGGGCCAGTTCAATTCGCAAAGGATGCACGAAATGAGTGAAATCGCGCTTTCCATCAGCATGTTGTCGCTGGTGGCAGTGCTAGGACTCTGGCTGGGAAACTGGCGAGTCTATGGCGTTGGCTTGGGAATAGGGGGGGTGCTGTTCGGCGGCATCATAGTAGGTCACTTTGCAGGCGCCTCCGATCTCGCGCTGGATGCACAAACGCTTCACTTTATTCAAGAATTTGGCCTGATCCTGTTTGTCTATACCATCGGCATCCAGGTCGGGCCGGGTTTCTTCTCGTCATTGCGCAGTTCGGGTCTCAAACTCAACGCCTTTGCCGCCTTGCTGGTCATCCTTGGCTGCGTGGTGGCCGCTGGCTTGCATCAATTTTTCGATGTGCCGTTACCGGTCATTCTGGGGGTCTTCTCCGGTGCCGTCACCAATACGCCATCCCTCGGTGCGGGCCAGCAGATCCTGGCCGAGCTGGGCGCCGCGCCCGGTTCTACCGGTTTGATGGGGATGGGATATGCGGTTGCCTATCCGTTTGGTATCTGTGGCATTTTGCTCACCATGTGGCTGGTCAGGGTCTTCTTTCGCATCAAGATCGACGATGAAGCCGCCCAGTTCGAGCTACAAACCGGTAAAACCAAGGAGAGCTTGCAGACCATCAACATCGCGGTGCGCAACCCCAACATGCACGGCCTGATGCTGAGCGAGATCCCGAGTCTCGACGAGTCTGATGTCATCTGTTCACGGCTCAAACGGGGCGACGAGCTGATGGTGCCACGGCCGGAATCCCGTATCGAACTGGGTGACTTGCTGCACCTGGTGGGTGAGCGTCACGCGCTGCACAAGGTGTTGCTGGTGTTGGGGGAGGAGGTGGAGACCTCGCTCTCGACCCGGGGCACCGATCTGCGCGTCGAGCGAGTAGTGGTGACCAACGAGCAGGTTCTTGGCAAGAAGATCCGCGATCTGGACATCAAACAGCGCTATGACGTGGTGATCTCCCGTCTCAACCGGGCTGGTATCGAACTGGTGCCGACCAGTCAGACCAGCCTGCAGTTTGGTGACATCCTCAACCTGGTTGGCCGTCTCGACGCCATCGAAGCGGTGACCAATGTGGTCGGCAACGTGCAGCAAAAACTGCAACAGGTGCAGATGTTGCCGGTATTTATCGGGATTGGCCTTGGCGTATTGCTCGGCTCCATCCCCTTCTATCTGCCCGGTTTCCCGGCCGCCCTCAAGCTGGGTCTGGCGGGGGGGCCGCTGGTGGTGGCGCTGATCCTGTCGCGGATCGGCAGCATCGGCAAGCTCTACTGGTTCATGCCACCCAGCGCCAACCTGGCGCTGCGGGAGATCGGGATCGTGCTGTTTCTGGCGGTGGTTGGATTCAAGTCCGGTGCCGGCTTCGTCGATACCCTGATCAACGGCGATGGTCCAGCCTGGATGCTCTATGGTATGGCGATCACCCTGATCCCGCTGCTGGTGGTCGGTGTGCTGGCGCGCCTCTACGGCAAGATGAACTATCTGACCCTGTGCGGTTTGCTGGCCGGCTCCATGACTGATCCTCCCGCGCTGGCCTTTGCCAACGCCATGCACCCGACCAGTGGCGCCAGTGCGCTCTCATACGCCACTGTCTACCCGCTGGTGATGTTCCTGCGGATCATCTCGCCACAACTGCTGGCTATCATCCTCTGGGCGGGAGCATAGGGTTAATCCTGACGGGAGCATGCCTTGTCATGCTCTCGTCATCATTCTGTAATTTATTGATAATTTTGGTTTTTACCATTATCACAACCTGGTCTTACACACTTCTGTCTGGCTGAACAGTTCAGCCTCAAATCTCCCTATCCTTTCGAATTTTCGAGCTGGTTATTTTTGCCATGTGTATGCACAGTAAGTTGTGGCTTGTTGCATTCAAATCAGGATTCAGGAGAGAACATGATTACCAATGCCGTTACCTTGGAACAGGGCGTAACCGTAACCCAACTTAAAGGACAAATTTATCTGGTTGCCGAAGATGGCAGCCGGAAGCTGTTGGCTGAAGGTGATGTGCTGCCGAAAGGGGCGGTGATCATGTCGCCGGATGGCGCCAGTTTCATGGGGGGCGGACAGTCGTTCACTGTGCAACCGGCCAGCGAACAGAGTGAGCCTGCCGAAGAGGGGGATGCCCCCCAGTTGGCGCAAAACGGTGCTGCAGGTACTCCTGATGATATCAGTGCTCTGCAACAGGCCATTTTGGGTGGGGCTGACCCGACCCAGGCTTTTGAAGCCTCCGCAGCAGGCGGTGCGCCTGCTGCCGGCGGTGGCGGTATTGGGGGGGTCGCCGGTGCCAGTGGCAACGGTGGTTTTGTCACCATCGACCGTACCGGTGATGCAACCATTGCCGAAGCCGGGTTTGATACCGATAACCCCGCAGATACAGCCCCCATAGGGGATGCCCTTGGTGGTGAGGACGATATCCTGTTTGATGGCGTTCCACCATCCATCACCGTGAACGCCCCAGACAACACCAACGACACCACCCCGACCATTACCGGTACGACGGATGCCCCGGCGGGCAGTACCGTTACCCTGGTCGTGACCGATGCCAACGGCAACCAGCAGACCCTGACCGCTACGGTACAGCCGGACGGCAGCTACAGCGTGGATGTCACCACCCCATTGGCGGAAGGCTCTTATACCGTCACCGCCACAGTGACCGACCCTGCGGGGAATTCCGGCAGTGCAACTGATTCAGGGAGTGTGGATGTAACCGCTCCAGTGATCACCGTCGATGCGCCTGACAATACCAATGACACCACACCTACCATCACTGGTACTACCAATGCGGTTCCAGGCAGCACAGTTACCCTAGTGGTGACCGATGCCAATGGCACTCAGCAAACCCTGACCGCCACCGTGCAACCGGGGGGTGGTTACAGCGTGGATGTGACTACCCCGCTGGCGGAAGGCAGCTATCAGGTGACGGCCAGCGTCACCGATCCAGCGGGCAACACCGGCAGTGCGACCGACAATGGTAGTGTCGATGTAACGGCTCCAGTGATCACTGTTGATGCGCCGGACAACACCAACGACACCACCCCAACCATCACCGGTAAGACGGATGCAGTCGAAGGCAGCACAGTGACCATCGTGGTGACCGATGCCAAAGGTGACAAGCAAACCCTGAGTGCCACCGTCGACAAAAACGGCAACTACAGCGTGGATGTGACCACCCCGCTGGCGGAGGGCAGCTACAAGGCGGATGCCAGTGTGACCGACCTGGCGGGTAACACTGGCAAGGCGATGGACGACGGCAGCGTCGATGTGACTGCGACTGCGGCTCCGACCGTCACCATTGTGGATGACAGCAACCCGGATGATGGCCTGCTGAGCAAGGGTGAGATTGGTGACAACCAGGTGCAG
>NZ_JBFODN010000042.1:0-2537 GCF_040908345.1 Aeromonas sp. R3-1 | reverse complement strand
GGCTGTAAATCACAGCGGCGATGCTATCTATAGCATAGTTTGGGCACCCAATGCTTATATAATTATTCTCCTTTGGCTATTTTGTGACAAAGTAACTACATTTACTTCATTTTTTACTCTCTTTATGACGGTCACTGGATTTAATATCTATTTTTTTTACGAAGACATTATATTTTCAAATATCTATGAATATGTAGGCGTAATTGTCACATACACATTAAACAATAGTTCCCTGATACTGTTAAGCCTTTTTATGATACAATCAAAAAGGTTTAGCAAGGCTAATTTAAGCAATGATGAAATACAAGGCTTTATATTTTTATTAGGCTGTGGGATTGCCATATCATTTATGTCTAGCATTCCCTCATTCATTTATAAAAATTTCAATGTTGATACTTTAACGCAGTTTACAACCTCAAATATTATTACATTTTCATTCTTGATTTCTAATTTTTATGCCTTCCGTAATCTTGATGTAAAGGTAATGAATGATCATGAAAATATCAGAGCATTGATATTTCCCGCTATAGTCATAGCGTCGTCGGTAGGAGTTTATTATATTGTGCTATTTAATCCCCTCATAGTAAAAAGCTCTCACTTCTTGCTTTTTATTATGTTAGCATTTTCTTTTCTTATATTCATCAAAAATACCATTAGTAATGTTATTGCGATAACTATTATCTCTACTTATCTTGCATCTATAAGTTTAGTGCCTAACTTCACGACATATGAACTAACTATTTTTATTAGTTTTTCAACTGGGGTAGGATTAATGTTAATGCTACAAAATAAAGAAAAACAATTAGTTTCACAGTTAAACCAATCTATCACTGCGCTTAAGGAAAGCCAACTTATAGATCCACTAACAAAACTATTAAATAAGGAGGGGTTTCGAAATAAATTTCATCAAATAAGCAAAACAACAGACGAATATTTAGTAGTATATGCTGACTTAAATAAATTTAAAGAAATAAATGATTTTTTAGGGCATAGTGCTGGCGATCTTGTCTTAAAGATTGTTGCAAAGCGCATCCTTTTTATCATGAAAGATAATTGTTATGTCTCGAGATTAGGTGGTGATGAGTTTGCTTTTATAATGTATGACTCAATTAGTGCATCTATAAACAAATGTCAAGCCTTACTTGGTGAAATAAATAAACCGATGATAATTGGAGGTAATAAATTCACCATTGACATGTCTATAGGAATTAGTATTTTTCCTACACATGGTAGCGGCTTAGATGAATTATTACATTGTGCAGATATTGCAATGTATACATCGAAAAAATCATTTTTAAGAAAACCGGTGATATTTGAAAGCGGTATGGGTGAAATTAAAAAACATAATACCTTTCACTTTAATCAAAACTTTAATATTTTCGATATATTGAACGAATGCTATCCTTTATATCAACCAATATTTAAAGTAACAGATAAAGTACATGAGGTTGTTTCATTTGAGATTCTTTTGAGGCATAAAAATTTATATACATTAGATATCCTAAATTGGGCTGAAGAATATGGTCATATGAATGAGATATTCAAATTTATGGCAGATAGAGCGGTTGAAATGATATTGCAATCGAATCTACCAGTTACAGTTAATGTATCACCATCGCAGTTGGTACCTAACGCTAACTGCATTATAAAACATCTTGGCGATTTAATAGAAATGAATAATTTACCCCCTTTCAATTTAAATATTGAGATCACAGAATCGATCCCGATATTAGAACAGGATGCTTTCAATAAAGCCATCGCTGCTATTAAAAAGTTAGGCGTCAAGATTTACCTTGATGATTTTGGTTCAGGTTATTCATTTTATTCTGTTTTGAGTGCAGGCAACTTCGATGTTATAAAAATTGATAGAACATTAATTAATGACATACAGAATAGTCCTTCAAGACTTAATTTATTAAACTCTATAGTTACATATGCAAGTAGCTCTAACCTAGACATTGTTGCAGAGGGTATAGAGTCATTTGATGAACTAAGTGCAACTATAAATGTTGGTATAAATTATTTTCAAGGTTATCACTTATCCAAGCCGGTTCTTATGGCTGACGCGCTCAAATTTATAAAAGGTAATTAATTAACATTATAGAATACAGGGGGCCTCCCCCCCCTATCTTCTATTAAAAATATTCATTATAACCAACATCCCAGATGTGAATAATTATGGGCCAAAATATACCAATCAAACACATATTGATGTTATCATTTATTTTAAAGTTCAGTATCACATGCTATAGCACGGTCAATCTGTACAGATCTAGTTATCACCTGACACCGGCCTCAAACCGGTGTCTTGTTTACGGCGTTGTTTCCCAAATCAGCCAGCAAGTCATGACGTTCCCAACCCCAAGTGACATTACACTCGGGGCTTTCTGACAGGCATGCCCAGAGTACTCAGCTTGTTTATGGCGCTTACATACGCCATCACCTCTCCCACTTGGCCGTTGTAGTTACGTAAACGGACTTTCCCCGCTAACAACTGTTTGAACCGATATATCGCTGTCTCTGCCAGCGAGCGACGG
>NZ_JBFODN010000041.1:0-5245 GCF_040908345.1 Aeromonas sp. R3-1 | reverse complement strand
GAGTGTTTATGGCCAGTATCCTGGACTCGGTCAACCAACGTACCCAGCTAGTGGGGCAAAACCGGCTGGAGTTGTTGTTGTTTCGTCTCAATGGACGTCAAAGATTTGGCATCAACGTATTCAAAGTGCGTGAAGTGTTGCAGTGTCCCCCCTTGACCGTGATGCCCAAATTGAACTCCTGCATCCGCGGGGTCGCACATATTCGTGGCCAGACTATCTCGGTCATCGACCTCAGCATGGCGGTTGGCAAACGCCCGATTGATGACCTGAGCAAATGCTTCATTATCATCTCCGAGTACAACCGCTCTATTCAGGGATTTCTGGTGCATTCGGTCGAGCGCATCATCAATATGAACTGGGAATCCATCCTGCCTCCGCCCAAAGGTGCGGGTCGCATCAACTACATGACAGCCGTGACTGAAGTCGACGGCGAGTTGGTCGAAATTCTTGATGTTGAGCGGATATTGAACGAAATTTCGCCGGTTGCAACGGATGTGAGTGAGGAGTTGGTTCAGGCCAGTGTCGACCACCCGACTCTGGGGCGTCCTGTTCTTGTTGCGGATGACTCCTCAGTGGCACGCAAACAGGTACAACGTGCGCTTGAGGCTATCGGTGTCGAGTGTGTGTTGGCAAAAGATGGCCGCGAAGCATTGAATATGCTGCTGGAAATGACCAAAAATGGTCCTATCAAGGATCAGGTTGCGCTGGTTATTTCGGATATCGAAATGCCGGAAATGGATGGCTATACCTTCACTGCCGAGATCCGGAATAATCCCAATCTCAAGGATTTGCATGTTATTCTGCATACCTCGCTCAGTGGAGTATTCAACCAGGCAATGGTGCAGAAAGTTGGTGCCAACAATTTTATCGCCAAGTTCCAGCCTGATGAATTGGCCAAGGCCGTACAAAACGCACTCTAATAAAGAAGAACAGCTGCATGAAGACACTTTCGGACGACTTATACAAACAGTTCAGCAACTTTCTGGCGGTACAGAGCGGAATTGTGCTGGGGGATAACAAGCAGTATCTGGTGAAGAGCCGTCTTTCACCTTTGATGGCTCAGTTTGGCATCGAGAGTCTGTCTGATCTGGTTACCCGTGCAATGAGTGTGCGAGAGCGTGACCTGAAAATGGCCGTGGTGGATGCCATGACGACCAACGAGACCCTCTGGTTTCGTGATACCTATCCGTTTCAGCTTCTTACCGACAAGATTTTCCCCGAGTTGGGGAAAAGTGGCCGCCCCATCAAGATCTGGTCAGCCGCATCCTCGTCAGGTCAGGAGCCCTATTCCATTGCCATGACGGCACTGGAGCAGCAGATGAAAAAGCCGGGTACCTTGCCTGGTGGCGTGCAGATTGTCGGGACGGATATTTCGACGACCATGCTCAATCAGTGTAAGGAAGGCGTTTACGATAGCCTTGCTCTGGCACGCGGTTTGTCACCGGAGCGCAAGAAGATGTTTTTTGAGCCTTACGGTGACAACAAGATGCGGGTTGCCGAGCGAGTCAGAAAATTGACCACCTTCCGGCCACTCAACTTGTTGGAGAGTTATAGTCTGCTCGGCAAGTTTGACATTATCTTTTGCCGTAACGTGCTTATCTATTTTGCGCCGGAAGTGAAGTCGAAGATCCTCAACCAGTTTGCAGCCAGTCTCAATCCCGGTGGATATCTGATGCTGGGAGCGTCGGAGTCACTGGCCGGGTTGACCGATCGGTTTGAGATGATCCGCTGCAATCCGGGGATTGTCTACAAGGTCAAATAGGCCTGATGGCCATGATATTCGAGGTTTTACCGGATATAACCAGTTCATGTAAAGAGGGAAGCAGCGAGCTTCCCTCTTTCTTTATCTACAGCTCAGTCTTTCTATTTACCTACCATATCTCGCCATCGCAAAAGTGGTTGAAGCCTTAAGGTGGCCAAATGATGCCGTCTGACTCAAGGCACGAGATGCTCCTGCCGTTTTCGGTCTGAAATGTGCTCATACCCAAACCATCGAACTGAGAGATTTGCTTATGGCACACCTCTTGCAAACAAAATATACCAAGCAGGAGGTGTGCTATGGCTCTTTCATTTGACAAGGCATTCGGTGTGCATCAACACACCATAAGCGTTCGCGCCAAGCGTGCAGAGGTGCTTTCCAGCAATATTGCCAACGCAGATACCCCTGGCTTTAAAGCCAGGGATATCAATTTTGCTCAGGCATTGCAGGAGGCCCAGTCGCATCAGGGTTTTGGTTTGGCAACGACCAGCGAAAAGCACTTTGCCTTGAATATGGACGCTCCGGGTACCGTGCAATATCGCAACCCGCTGCAACCGGATACCGGTGACGGCAATACAGTCGATGTGCAGCAGGAGCGCAGCGAATTTCTGCGCAATAGCCTCGAGTATCAAACCTCCCTTGAATTTATGAATAGCAAGATCAGTGGCCTGCTCAAGGCCCTGAAAGGAGAGCAGTGATGAGTTTGTTCAAGGTCTTTGACATAGCAGGCTCGGCTATGAGTGCACAGTCAGTACGCCTCAACACGGTTGCCAGCAACATGGCCAACGCGGACAGCGTCAGCTCCAGTGTGGAAAATACTTACCACGCCAGGCGGCCAGTCTTTGCCGCCCAGCTCGATCAGGCGATGTCTGACAAGCAGGGCTCGGTCGGGGTTGAGGTGAAGGGGATTGTCGAGAGCAAGGCGCCACTGCTCAAGGAGTACAACCCCAACCACCCGATGGCGGATAAAGACGGTTTTATCTTCAAGCCAAACGTCAACATGGTTGAAGAGATGGCCGACATGATCAACGCCTCGCGCAGCTACCAGACCAACGTACAGGTTGCAGATTCGGCCAAGAAGATGCTGCAGCAGACGCTCCAGCTTGGCAAGTCCTGATAGGAGGGATGCAGCATGGTCGATACAACCAATAATGTGAACGGCATCAGCCGTACCACGACCCAGACGACAGGCACCACTACAACGCCGAAGAAAGAGCTGGATCAAGCTTCTTTTCTGAAGCTGCTGACCATGCAGCTGTCGTATCAGGATCCCTTCAAACCAGTTGATAACGCCCAGATGCTCTCCCAGATGACATCCATGTCGACTTCTGAGGGGATCAACAGCTTGTCCACCCAGATGGGCAATCTCAATACTCTGATGACATCTAGTCAGGCGCTGCAAGCCTCTGCACTGGTCGGACAAAATGTGCTGCTCCCTAGCAATATCGGTTATTTGGAGAAAGAGGGGGCCATATCCGGGGTTGTGGCTGTCGGTGTCGAGAACAAGTATTCGAATGTGAAAATCACGGTGGAAGATGAAAAGGGCCAGGTGATAAAGGAGTTTCCTCTGGAAGGGGATTTACGCGGCAATGTTGAATTTGCTTGGGATGGTAAAGACAAGAGTGGCAATCCGGCCAAGCCTGGAAAATACGTGATTAAAGCTAACGGCACCATGGATGGAAAGTCGGAGAGCATCTCGGCCCTGACCTATGGCAAGGTTGATAGTGTGGTCCTGGGGAACGGAACCAACCCGACTCAACTTAATCTGAGAGGTCTAGGCACTACAACGCTTAATAGTATCCTGCAAATTTCAGGATCTAATCAGAACAAACCAACAACTCAGTCAAAAACCACGTCGACAGCATCGATCTAAGGAGCTGGATATGTCATTTAACAATGCCTTGAGCGGTGTCAACGCGGCACAAAAAGACTTGAACGTCACCGCCAACAACATTGCCAACGTTAATACCATGGGCTTTAAAGAGTCCCGAGCAGAGTTTGCGGATGTTTACGCCAACTCCATCTTTGTCAATGCCAAGACCCAGGTCGGTAATGGTGTGGCGACTGGCGCGGTTGCCCAGCAGTTCCATCAGGGGGCGCTGCAATTTACCAATAACGCACTCGACTTGGCGATTCAGGGGAATGGATTCTTTGTGACCTCCGATGGCCTGACCAACCTGGATCGCACCTATACTCGTGCCGGCGCCTTCAAGCTCAATGAAAACAGTTATATGGTCAACAATCAGGGGCATTACCTGCAAGGTTATGAAATTAACGCCGATGGCACCCCGAAGGCGGTCAGCATCAATGCTACCAAGCCGATCCAGATACCGGATCGGGCGGGTGAGCCAATCAAGACCAGCAAGATTGAGGCAAGCTTCAATTTGCCGTCCAAGGCGACCCCGTTATCGGCGGGCACAATGCCGGATCCTCTTGCTGTACCTCCAATAGTTGGTAGCCTGTCGAGCTTTGATCCAAAGGACTCGAAAACGTACTCGTCCTCCACCTCTGTTGTCGTGTATGACTCTTTAGGTGAGCCTCATACCATCACTAAATATTTCGTTAAAGAAGCTAGCGATGCCGACCCGACCAAACCGGCAGATCCTACAGCATGGCGTATGTATTTATATGAGGGTGAAAAGCCTATTGATATAGCTATGGGGGTTCAGACTCAAATGGCTGCAGGTGTGCCCCAGGCACCTTTGGCTGCGCGTTTTACCTTTGGTGCCGATGGTAAAATGATTACCCCAACCACCCCTGCAACAATCCAAACGGAGCAATTGGGTGCCGCTGGTGCGGGTATTATCACTAATGGTGCTGACCCCACTCAGACTTTTGAGATTTCACTGGGCACAATAACCCAATATGCCTCACCATTTGAAGTCAATAAGTTGTCGCAAGATGGCTCCACTGTCGGCCGTTTGACCAAGGTCGAGATCACTCCGGATGGCATTGTGTCCGCGACTTACAGTAACGCCACCACCATCAAGGTGGCCATGGTCGCCATGGCAAAGTTTGCCAACTCGCAAGGATTGACTCAGGTTGGCGATACCTCCTGGCGTCAGTCCCTGCTCTCTGGCGATGCCTTGCCTGGGACGCCGAACTCGGGCACTTTCGGGACCATCAAATCATCGGCGCTGGAGCAGTCCAACGTGGATTTGACCTCGGAGCTGGTTGACTTGATCACTGCCCAGCGTAACTTCCAGGCCAACTCCCGTTCTCTGGAGGTCAACAGTTCGCTGCAGCAGACCATCCTGCAGATCCGTTAATCGCGCAATAAATGATAATGAGAGGGGGCTTGGCCCTAATGCCAGTCAGTTAAGCCTGACTGGCATTGTTTTTATTGGCTTTTTGCACCGCATACTTCTGCGGCCTCGCCTTCACACTGCGGGGATAACTCCGCTCCCTTCGCTCCGGCAACACAAACTGCCCCGCCTGCTTATCCAGCTCCGCCACTCGCTTCGGGATGCTCCCCGGTGACAGGTA
>NZ_JBFODN010000040.1:0-2140 GCF_040908345.1 Aeromonas sp. R3-1 | reverse complement strand
CGGTTCTCTTCCCAACGCTGATGCCAAAACGCAGCTTCCATCGTTATTACCCTTCTGTACTAAAGATGCCTCAATATCACAACTTAACCGGCACCACGCAACCCTCTGCCCTTCCCTTTTTGCCGCGCAGCCTCTGCGTGTTATCGGGCGAATGGCGTGACGTCACCTTGCCGTGCGCCTCGCTGTCGCAATGTTTGCAATTGGGTACGTTTATGACTGGCAGAGGCACACCTATCCATACGAACGAGTCATGCTGAATCGCCCCCAGTTCCCTAGATCTGACCTCTCTGTAGGTTATTCACTCTGGGCATTCCCAGAGAATTGGAGGCGCCAACCAAACTAATCACCCGAGGTACCCCAGTGAACAGCTATAAAAATGACCGATTAACCGCCTTCGGTTTGAGCAGGGCCTGAGCGTTTGAAGAGCCCGCCCGAGATAACTACAATGACGATCTTTTTGATGTGACGAGTGACACCATGGCGGAACTGACTTATCTGGGCAGCTATCCAGACCCCCTCAAGGCACAGGTACAACAGCTGATTGCGGCGGGCAAGCTGGGGGAGATGCTGGCCAAACGCTATCCGGAGAGCCACCAGATCCAGAGCGACAAGGCGTTGCTCGCCTACACCATGGAGCTGAAGAACCGCTACCTCAAGAGCTCGGCGCCCCTGTCAAAGGTGGTGTTCGATGGCAAGATCAACGTGATCAAGGATGCCCTCGGCCTGCACACCTACGTCAGCCGGGTGCAGGGCAGCAAGCTCAAGGCCAAGAACGAGATCCGCATCGCCGCCCTGTTCAAGGAGGCGCCCCCCCCGTTTCTGAAAATGATCGTGGTGCACGAGCTGGCCCATATCAAAGAGAAGGATCACAACAAGAGCTTCTACCTGCTCTGCCAGCATATGGAGCCCGACTATCATCAACTGGAGTTTGATCTCAGGCTCTGGCTCACCTGGCGCGATATCGACAAGGCCAACCGCTAGGCTGACAACCGTTTCAGGGAGGAAACATGTCATTCGCCGCAACCCCCTTTGGTGCCACCCGCTTTATTGCCACTTTGGTAATGACCAGCTTGGGCCGCGCTGCCCGTCCCCGCAGCTCGTCACACGGGCTACTGGCCCTGCTGCTTCTGCTCGCGGGCCACAGCGCCCGTGCCGATGAGCGCTGGCAGAGCGACAGCTATCTGGTCGAGAGCTTTATGGCCATCGCCATGGAGCGGGAGTATGGCGAAGCCAGGCAGACCCGTTTTGCCCGCTGGCAGCAGCCGATCCGGCTGCAACTTATCAACGAGTCGGGTGACAAGCCGCTGCAGGCCGACGTGGTGAAGGTACAGGCGGCCCATCTGGCCCGCATCACCAGCCACCCCATCAGCATGGTGACCGCAAAGCCCAACCTCACCCTGATCATGACCGACTACAGCAAGATGAAGAGCTGGGCCAACCGCACCATGGGGGGCGATCCATCAGTCAAGATGGCACTCAAGGAGGGGCTCTGCCTTGCCAACTTCGCAACCAATGCGAAACACGAGATCAGCCGTGCCACCATCATCATTCCGGTAGACTACAGCAGAGCCAAGGGGCGTTTTCTCGACTGTGTGGTGGAGGAGTTCACCCAGGTGATGGGGCTGCCCAACGACTCGGACAAGGTGTTTCCCTCCATCTTCAATGACAACAGCATCGACAGCTTTTTGACCGGGCTGGACTATGTGCTGCTCAAGATGGCCTATCACCCTGCCCTCAAAGCCGGGATGAGCAGTGACGAGATCCGCGCCGCACTGCCCATTGCGCTGGCCGACCTGCGCGCTAGGGGGGAGATCCGCGAAGCCAATCGCCGGGTGCAGCAGCAGAGCCTGAAAAGCTGGGCGGGGTTGTAACGGGCATGGCTCAACCCAGAGTCAGACAAGCCACCGCGAACCTCTCACCACCCACAAAAAACGCAGCCACCTGGCTTAATGCCGATCAGTTAAGGATCCATTGACCGATCCTTCTGCTGTGTGAAAATCCGAAACCTGTTGATTGGTTTCGGATTTTTTATGCGTATCGCCCATGCTCTCGACTTCCTCCACGCCAGCAATGCCGCTCAGTTTGAGTCACTCTCCGACCTCATTCCTCCCGAGCTCATCACGATGCTGCTCGCCTAAGA
>NZ_JBFODN010000004.1:0-4879 GCF_040908345.1 Aeromonas sp. R3-1 | reverse complement strand
TGCCAGCATGGCAACCACGGTTTCCGGAATATTGGGCAGATAGGCGGCAACCACATCGCCACGACCAATCCCCTGATGACGCAGCCACTGCGCCAGCCGGGCAACCTGTTCCCCAAGCTCACGCCAGCTCAGGGTGCGGCTTGGGCTCCCTTCGATGCGGGAGATGATGGCCGGGCTCTCGTCCTGACGGCGCAGCAGGTTTTCGGCGAAGTTGAGGCGGCTATCGGGGAACCAGCGGGTGCGCTGCATATCCTGACGGTTCTCCGCCACTATGTTGCCGAGCTCCCCCTTGACGCCGCAGTGCTGCCACACCAGCGGCCAGAAACGGGTGGTCTTCTCCACCGACCATTGATAAAGCTGCGGGTAATTCTGCAACTGCAAGCCGTGGAAACGGTTCACCTCCGACATAAAACGGTAGAGGTTGGATTGCTGCATCCCGAGCGGATCCGGTTGCCACAGGCAGAGGTTGTCCATGAGTAATCCCTGACTTCATGTATCTACCGGCAGTGTATTGAATTGTTTTTGATTTGTTAATGATTGGTTTTGTGTTGATAACAAACACGTTTGTAACGTATGCGTTACCTCACGAAGCGGCAGCTTGACGGGTCGAGCCGCCAAGCGCTTGATGTTATGCTGCAATCACATTCACCTCGGAGCAGGACGCCATGAGCAGCTACAGCCAACTTTTTGCCCAGCACCTCGATACCTTGCAGCAGCGCACCCGCGACATTCTGCAACAACAGGGGCTCAGCGGACTGGCCATCCACTCCGGCCAGACCCACCGCATCTTCCTCGATGATCAGGATTACCCGTTCAAGGTAAACCCCCACTTCAAGGCCTGGTTGCCGGTGCTGGACAATCCCCACTGCTGGCTGCTGGTGGACGGGGTGAACAAACCAATCCTGCTGTTCTACCGCCCGGTCGATTTCTGGCACAAAGTAGCGGATCTGCCCAATGCCTTCTGGGTTGAGTTCTTCGATATCCGTTTCCTGACCCGGCCGGAACAGGTGGCCGACCATCTACCTGCCAACAAGCAGGAGTGGGCCTATCTGGGCGGTCATCTGGAGGTGGCTGAGCTGCTGGGGCTGACCCAGCCCAATCCGGAGGCGGTGCTCAACTACCTGCACTATCACCGCGCCTACAAAACCCCCTACGAGCTAGAGTGTCTGCGCGAGGCGAACCGGATCGGGGTACGCGGTCATATCGCCGCCAAGGATTCCTTTATGGCGGGGGCGAGCGAGTTCGAGATCAATCTGGCCTACATGAAGGCGGTCGGACAGGGGGCCAATGAGGCACCCTACGGCAATATCGTCGCTATCAACCGCAATGCGGCCATCCTTCACTACACCCATTTGTCCACCTTGCGGGTGCCCGATGCGGAGCGCCACTCCTTCCTGATCGATGCCGGCGTCGATTTTCACGGCTATGCCTCCGACATCACTCGCACCTGGGCGTGGCGGCGTGGCGAGTTTGCCGATCTGATTGCAGCCCTTGACGAGCAGCAGCAGGAGATCATCAAGGAGATCAAGCCGGGTCGTCGCTACAGCGAGCTGCATCTGCAGATGCACCACAAGCTGGCGCGCCTGCTGCAAGCGACCGAATTGGTGGATATGTCGGTGGACGAGATGATCAACACCGGGGTGACCAACGTCTTCTTCCCTCACGGCCTCGGCCACTTCCTCGGTTTGCAGGTGCACGATGCGGGCGGTTTCATGCAGGATGAGCGCGGCACCCATCTGGCGGCGCCCGAGCTGTTCCCCTATCTGCGCTGCACCCGGGTGATGGAGGTGGGTCAGGTGTTCACCATCGAGCCGGGACTCTACTTCATCGACAGTTTGCTGGAGCCGCTGCTTCAGGGCGAACAGGGCAAACGGGTCAACTGGAACAAGGTGGAGGCGCTGCGTCCGTTCGGCGGCATCCGCATCGAAGACAACATAGTGCTGCACGCCAACGGGGTGGAGAACATGACCAGACAAGCAGGACTCTGATGGCGGCTGCGTACTCCATTCCGGCTGCCCCGCTGGAGTTGACCGAAGAGATAAAGAAGAGCCGCTTCATTACCCTGATCGCCCACACCCCGACCGTCGAGGCGGCCAAGGAGTGGGTCAACGAGATCAAGCGCCAACATCCTGCCGCGCGCCATCACTGCTGGGCGTTTGTGGCTGGTGCGCCGCAAGATAGTCAGGTTTATGGCTTCAGCGATGACGGCGAACCTTCCGGTACCGCGGGCAAGCCGATCCTGGCCCAGTTGATGGGCTCGGGGATCGGTGAAATCTGTGCCGTGGTGGTGCGTTACTACGGCGGCATCCAGCTTGGTACCGGTGGACTGGTCAAAGCCTATGGGGGCGGCGTCGGTGCCGCCCTCAAGCAACTGCCCACCCTGCTCAAGGTGCCACGCACTCCCTCTCTCATTCACTGCGATTACGGTGACATGGGGACTGTCGAGTCGCTGATCAGCAGCCATAATGGCGAATTGCTGGCGGCGGATTACGGTCAGCAGGTCACCTTGCAGGTGGCGTGGGAGTCCTCGGTTTGGGCTCAGGTGGACCGTGAATTGACCGACCGGACTCATGGGCGGGTATCCCTCAGCCCCTTAGATGGCTAGAATCCATCGCTCTTTAATTGGGGAAAGGGAGCTGTAATGCACATTCTGAGCATTATTCGCATTGTTGGCCTGCTGGTTGCGCTGTTCAGCTCGACCATGCTGTTGCCTGCACTGGTGGCCTTTGGCTATCGGGATGGTGGTGGTGCCGAGTTCGTCAGCTCTTTTCTGATCGCCCTGCTGCTCGGCGTGGTGCTCTGGTTTCCCAATCGCTATCACAAGAAGGAGATGCGCTCGAAAGAGGGCTTTCTGATTGTGGTGTTGTTCTGGACCGTGTTGGGCAGTGTGGGGGCGGTGCCCTTCATCATGAGCGATGTGCCGGATATGTCGGTCTCGGAGGCCTTCTTCGAATCTTTTTCCGGCCTGACCACCACAGGGGCAACGGTACTGACCGGGCTCGATAATCTACCCAAGGCGTTTCTGTTCTATCGCCAGCTGCTGCAGTGGCTGGGGGGGATGGGGATCATCGTACTGGCGGTGGCCATTCTGCCACTGCTGGGGATCGGGGGCATGCAGCTCTATCGCGCCGAGATCCCGGGGCCGGTGAAGGATACCAAGGTGACGCCGCGCATCGCCGAAACGGCCAAGGCGCTCTGGTTCATCTATCTGCTGCTCACCGCACTCTGTGCCTTGGCATACTGGCTCGCCGGGATGACGCTGTTCGATGCGGTCTGCCATTCCTTCTCGACGCTGTCGGTCGGTGGCTTCTCCACTCACGATGCCAGCATCGGATTCTTCAACAGTCCGGTCATCAACCTGATTACCGTGGTGTTCCTGCTGCTGGCAAGCGTGAACTTTGCGCTTCACTTTACCGTCTTCTCTCACCGCCCGGTGCGGCTCGGGCGCTACCTTTACGATTCTGAACTCAAGGTGTTTCTGGCCATCCAGGCGACCCTGGTGATGATCTGCTTTGTCGCCTTGCTGACCCACGGACACTACGCCACCTGGCAAGAGGCGCTCAACCATGGCCTTTTCCAGGCGGTCTCTCTGGGTACCACCACCGGCTACAGCACCACGACCTATGCAGATTGGCCCTCGTTCCTGCCCATGCTGCTGATGTTCTCAGCATTTATCGGCTGTTGCGCGGGCAGTACTGGCGGCGGCATCAAGGTGATGCGTTTCATGATCCTGTTCATGCAGGGGATGCGCGAGTTGAAGCGGTTGGTTCACCCCAGAGCCATCTATACCTTGAAGCTGGGGAATCGGGCGGTGCCCGAGCGCATCGTCGAGGCAGTGTGGGGCTACTTTGCCACCTATATTATTCTCTTCTTTATGTTCATGCTGTTGTTGCTGATGACGGGGCTGAATGAAGTGACCGCATTCACCGCTGTGGCTGCGGCTTTCACCAACGTAGGCCCGGGTTTGGGAGAGGTATCAGCCAACTTCGGCAATATCTCGCCGGCGGCCCAGTGGGTACTGGTGTTGGCCATGTTGTTTGGTCGATTGGAAATTTTCACGCTTCTGGTACTGTTTACTCCTGCATTCTGGCGTAGTTGAGGTTGTTATGGACAAGATTCTGGTGCTTTATTCCTCTCGGGATGGCCAAACCCGCAAAATAGTCGATGTCATGCTGGAGCAGATGCCGGGATGCGAAGTGGTGATGCACGACCTGCACACCTTGCCGATGTGCAACCTCAGCAAGTATGCCAAGGTCTTGATCGGTGCCTCTATCCGTTATGGCAACTTCCACCCCAGCCTGTTCAGCTTTATTCACGCTCATCAGGAGCAGTTGGAGGTGGCCAATGCGGCCTTCTTCTGTGTCAACCTGACGGCCCGCAAGCCAGAGAAGCAGACGCCACAAACCAATGCTTATATGAAGAAGTTCCTGCGCCTCTCTCCCTGGAAGCCGAAAACCCTGGGGGTGTTTGCCGGTGCGCTGCAGTACTCCCGCTATAACTGGTGGCAGACTCGCATCATCCAGCTGATCATGAAGATTACCGGTGGCAGTACAGACACCAGTAAGGACATTGAGTTTACCGATTGGGAAAAGGTGCGCAGCTTTGCTCGCGAATTCTGGTCAAAAAGGTAGCAGTGTGATGTGAATTAAGGGTTTTTTGCCCGAAACAGCCCCGCCGATGCGGGGCTTTTGTTTAATAAAACAACGGTTGAACCGGAAAACTGTAAAAAGTGCTATTTTTTGCAGTTTTCCTCTTGTCATCCCGGCGCGGCTCCCTATAATGCGCCCCTACCAGCACGGCGGAACACGCCGGACTGATGAGCCAGCTTCCTAGCGAAGTGGGCGCCGAAAGAAAAGCGAAAACAATTGCTTGACTTTCG
>NZ_JBFODN010000039.1:0-6476 GCF_040908345.1 Aeromonas sp. R3-1 | reverse complement strand
GATGGTTCTCCTTGAAGAGCGTCACCGCCAGCAAGATGGTGGAGGCGATACCTGAGCTGATGCCCGAGACCAGAAACAGCACCGGCAGCACCGGGTTGTTCAAGAGCGGATAGGTCTTGAGTGCCGAGAGCAGAAAGCCAGTGTAGGCCCCCAAGAGCACGGCAAGCAGCAGCAAGAGCGGCGCCAGCAGCCGTTCGATGCGGGCGAGCAAGCCAATCAGCCCATCCACAAATGCGAACTTCTCTTTCAGCAACCGGCTGCGCATTGTCTCGATCTCGGTGCGAAACACCACCGCCAGCCAGGCGAACAGCACCGCCATATAGAGCTGAAACAGCATGACCCCCATCGACATCACTGAGTCGAACTGGTAGTGGAACATCAGCTTCCAGAAGGTCCAGGGGCGGGCCAGATGGAAGATAAGGATCAGTAACCCCAGGATCACGCTCGCTGGCGCCAGAATGGCGGTTGCCTTGATGATGCCGCTCTCGCTGCCTGCCCCCTTGCGGCGCAGCAGCACCGAGAGGGTTGTGGCCCCGGCGGAGATGCCGAGCAGGAACAGATAGATAGCGATCGGCCAGTCCCAGACAAGTGAAGGGAAGTGAAATGCGTCATGCAACATGATCCATTCCTCCCTCTGTCACAGCAGTAGATGGCGATGGGGCAAATCCCCACACCAGCGAGGGGAAGTGAAATGCCGCTTGTATGGTCATGACGTTATCTCCCCTTTGGGCACGCGGTACATCTTGGGCGAGGTGCCGAGTGCCTGCTTGTAGCGATAGATGGTCTCTTTCACCAGCCGTTTGGCGATGGGGCT
Source organism: Aeromonas sp. R3-1 (assembly GCF_040908345.1). Lineage (NCBI taxonomy): Bacteria > Pseudomonadati > Pseudomonadota > Gammaproteobacteria > Aeromonadales > Aeromonadaceae > Aeromonas > Aeromonas sp. R3-1. Next base: position 5,662 of record NZ_JBFODN010000039.1, on the reverse strand, counting down.
GTCCGGATCATCCAGATTACCGAACACCAGCGCCTTGGTGGGGCAGGACTCCACGCAGGCTGGCTCCTTGCCCGCCGCCAGGTTGGTCTTGCGGCAAAAGTCGCATTTGTCCGCCACTCGGGTGACCGGGTTGATAAAGCGCACCTGATAGGGGCAGGCGGCGAGGCAATACATGCAACCGACGCAGAGATCCGGGTTGACGTCGACGATGCCATCCTCCTTGCGGATATGGGAGGCACCGGTCGGGCAGACGTGGACGCAGGGGGCGTTGTCGCAGTGCTGGCAGGACTTGCGAAAGAAGCGGTACTCGGCGTCGGGAAATTCACCGACCGGGCCTGAGCGGATGATCTCGAGGCGCGAGACCCCTTCCGGCACCTTGTTGACCTCCCGGCAGGCATCCATGCAGGCGGTGCAGCCGATGCAGGCCGTCTCATCGTGGATCATGCCATAGCGTATCCCGTCGATGGTCTGGCTGTGGGCGAGGGGGGTAGCAAGGGAACGAGTCGGCCCCGTCATCATGATAAGGGCCCCCGCACCCACGCCCGCCATAAAATTACGGCGAGAGCAGCTCATGAGGCCTCCTTGCCGGTAGCCGGTTTGGACTGCTCCTGCCGGGCCTTGCTGGCCTCATGCTGCTTGCTGTGGCAGTCGACGCAGAGCTTGATGCGGGATTTTTCCGGGATCCCCACCATGGGCTCCTTGGCCGGATGCAACTGGTGACAGCTGGTGCAGGTGAGCTTGGTGGCGTGCACGTCGTGGGCCCAGAGCGCCTCGCGCAGTGGTTTGGGCTCGTGGCAGCTCATGCAGACGCCGTTCTGCTCGCTGATGGGATAAAGCTTGATGCTCTCTTTATCCTTCAGGCTGTGGCTAAAGCGCATCACATCCTTGACCCCTTCCCGGTGCTGGGGGGAGGGCTGGCCGTGGCAGTTGGTGCAGGTGACAGGTGCCAGGTTGTTGGGATTGGTCGCCTGACCATGCTTGCCGTGCATCCTCTCGCTCTGCTCCTTGTGACAGTCGGTACAGGCCTTGTCGGGATTGCGTAAAAATTCCACCTCATGTGTAGCTGGAACAGGGGCTGCTGCCGACTCGGCCGCCTGACCCTGCAGGCTGGTGAGCAGCATGGCTGCCATCAGCATCAGTCGTAAAAAATCCATCGTTAAATCACCCATAGGAAGCCTCCATCCGCTGCGGGCCTGGTCTGACCGGGCCCGCAGGCGCCGTTACTGTGCCAGCCGTCCGGCCGCTTTGGCCTCGGCATCCCAGGCGGGGACCGTGGTCTTGAGGAACTGGGCCTTGTCGCTGTTGAACTGCTTCATATCCATGCCAAGGGCGGCTTGCGCTTTCTCCTTGGTGGAGATGTCGGGGATGGCGATTTCGTGGCTGATCCCCTTGCTGGCCAACAGGCGTGCCAGCTTGGTGCGGGCGTCAGCGGCTTTATCCAGCGCGCTGCCAAGTACCTTGAGGGCCACTTCGGGGGCGTGCATCTGCACCCCGTGGGAGGCGATGGCGTAGTCCCAGCGCCACTGGGCGTGACGGATGTCCTGCAGAATATCCTTCATCTCTGCCTCGGTGGCACCGGCATCCCAAGCCGCCTTGGCTTCAAAGTGGGCGTGTACCAGCTGCTTCTCGACCTTCAGCTTGGTTTCGAGCACCGCCTCTTTGCGCTGTTTGACGATCCCTTGCAGCATCTCCTTGCTCTGGGTGTGGCAGTTGCGGCAGGTCTGCTCGAAGCGATCGAAGGGGTTCCCCACTTTGTGATCGGTGTAGACCTTGCCCTGCTCGTTCTGCACCTTGGGCATGTGGCAGTCGACACAGGCGACGTTGTTCTGGCCGTGAATGCCGGCGCGCCAGGTTTCGTACTCGGGGTGCTGGGCTTTCAGCATGGGGGTTTTGGAGAGGGCATGAGTCCAGTCGGCAAAGCCGATTTCATCGTAATAGGCCTCCATCTGCTCCACAGTGGTGCCCTTGTCCCAGGGGAATTTGACCGCTTTGGTGGGGCCGCTGAAGTAGTACTCCACATGGCACTGGCCGCACACCTGGGACTGCTGATCAAAGCGCCCCTGATCCTTGAACGGCTTGCCGATGGCGGTCATGGCCCGATCGGCATAGGGACGGGAGAGGTGCAGGGCAGGTTTGCCCTCCTTGAACTCCTTCGAGGCGGTGTCGTGGCAGTCGGCGCAGCCGATGGTGTTGACGATCTCGGGGCCGCCCTTGGCCCACATCCCCTTGAAGTAGCCATCCTCACCCTTCTCGTCGATGGCGCGGGCCACATCCGGGCCTTTGCAGCTCCAGCAGGCCATGGGCAGCGGACCATCTTCGGCTGTTTTCGGGGCGCCGGTACGCAGGGTTTCGCGCACATCGGTCAGCGCATAGAAGTGACCGCGCGGCTTGTTGTAATCCTTGGCGAAGGGGTAACCGCCCCACAGCACCACCATGTTGGGATCTTCCGCCAGTGCATCGGTGCGTTCCTTGCTTTCGCTGGTGGCTTGCCAACTGGTGAACTGATCGGCGTGATCCTTGGCGAACAGCTCGCTGCGCGCCTCTATCTTGCCCTTGGTGGTTGCGTCATCAGCCAGTGCCCAGCCGCTGGCGCCAAGCCAGCTGGTCAGCAGCAGGGCGGCGAGGCCCAGTTTGATATGCCTGTGTTGTGAACCCACGTTTATCACTCCCAGATAAATGTTTTGGTCTCGTCTGACCCGTTCCATCTTGGTGTGGATCTTCCCCCCGTCGGGCGGGGTGGGCAGACATTCGCTTGCGGGTAAATAAAACCGCGCAATATATGATCGCTCGAGGGTTACCCTAACAAATAGGTAAATTTAATGATGATTTATCGGGGGGAGAGTTGTGCCAGATCAATTGGTGCACAGGATTGATTGCTGAAATGAGACCTGGATTAAATTTTATGGAAACTCAACTTCTTGTTAACTGCCGAACATTCGATGGCAGGCGTTTGATCGATACAGTTACGTACTGGCAATTTTTGCCAGCTGAGCTGGATTGCTGCCGTCTTGTTCACACATTATGGCAATTTTTATGCTAATAGTTGACTAAATATGCAGTCTTGCGGTGTTATGGCATGAACTGTTGACCTTCGGATTATGATCCATTTATTGAAGCTGCAGTGGATTTATCGTCAAACGACAGAAATGGTCACATGGAGTCTGATAGGCCTATTAATAAAGGCGATGTGATTGGGGTCATTCAAATCTCATTTCATTTAAAAAGGCCTGTTAGATGCACAATATTGTAAGTTATGGCCATTTTATGGCAATCATTGCCAAAAATGGCGAAAAGACCCACTTAGTCTGGTTCGGTATGATTATTGAACAGACAAGTACCCTGTAGGTACTGATGTTGGTGGTTAAGGTTTTGCTGGAGGTTGTATGGCAGAGTTGCAAATTGAAAAGTCCACGGTGATCTCCCAACTCGAGGGCTCCGTGTTTGTCATCAGTGCAGATGGATCTGTCATACGAGCAAAGGTGGGGATGGCATTGCAGCCGGGGGATCGCCTGCAAGCTGCCCAAGGGGGCCACTTTCAACTAGCCAAGCCGGGCAGTGATCCTGCTGGTGAGCAAGATATGGCCGCCAAACCTGAGCCCACGAAGCCTGCTGCTGATGGACAACCGACCGATCCGGAACTGGCCTCATTGCAAGAGGCGATCCGTCAGGGTATTGACCCGACCGAATTGTTCCAGGAGACCGCTGCCGGTAACGCAGCCGCCGCGGGTAATATCGGTGGTGTAGCCGGTTCCAGCCCGGGTGGATTTGTGGTGGTCGATCGTACCAACGATTCCACCCTGGCCGAGGCCGGTTTTGATACCGATCATGCGGTGCAACCTGTTGGCGATGAGCTGCTGTTTTCCGAAGAGCGTGATTTCTTTGCCGCCATCACCATCACCGAGCCCCAAACCAGCGACAACATTATCAACGCCGATGAAGCGGCTGGCGTCATCATTCGTGGTGTGGTGGATGATGTGGAGGTAGGCCAGCCAGTCACTGTGATCCTTATCGATCAGGCGGGCAATTCACTGACGGTGACGAAAGTGGTGCTGCCCGGCCTGGTGTGGGAAGCCAATTTTGGCGAGGTGACCGGCAAGCTGGTGGATGGCCCGTTGCAGATTGTGGCCAATACCCAGGATCAGGCGGGCAACAACGCCAGCGATACCGGACAGACTCTGCTCGATACCATCACCACCATTACCCTCGATCTCGCCGATGAGAGCGACACCGGCGCCAGCCAGATCGATGATCTGACCCGCGACAATACCCCGCTGCTGCAAGGGAAGGGGGAACCTGGCGCCACCGTAACCCTGAGCCTTGGCGGCAGCGTGCTCACCGTCCTGACGGTGGATGCCGCCGGTAACTGGCAATATCAGCTGCCGCAAACCCTGGCCGATGGCCAGTACCAGTTTCAGGTCAATTCCGTGGATATTGCCGGCAACCGCGCCAGCGATACTCTCGTTATCAATGTCGATACTCAGGCATCTATCGACATCGATGATCTCGATACCGCAGCCCTGTTTGGCAACAGCAGCGCCACCCTGAGCGGTTCCACCAGCAATGTGGAGGTGGGTCAGAGTGTCATCATCACACTTGTTGACAGCAATGGCCAGCCGCTGTTGACCACCTCGGCACAGGTGGGGGCCGATGGCCGCTGGCAGGTATCAGGTCTTGATCTCTCCGGTATCAATCAATCCTTTGAAGTGCGTGCCAGTGTCACCGATCTGGCGGGCAACAGCGCCAGTGATGGGGTGCCGCTGATCGGTCAGAGCGAAACCCTGACGCTCTCCGAAGCCGGATTGGCCGATGGCCCGATCACCGCGACCGGCAGTCTAAATACCGGTGCCGGCCAGGATGGCAATCTGCAAGTCCAGTTCGCCGCTGATCAGAGTGCCTTGGAAGGTCTGGGGCTCGTCAGCCATGGCGCGCCTCTTGGCTACACCATCAACGGTCAGACCCTGACCGCCAGTGCCGGTGGGGCGACGATCTTCACCCTGACCCTCAACAATGATGGCAGCTACCGCATCGTCTGGAGTCAAAGCCTGGATCACGGTCAGGACGCGTTGCGCCTGCCGTTTAACCTCGAATATCGCGATAGCGACGGCGATCTGGTGAAGGCGCCGCTGGTGATCAATCTGGTGGACAGCAATCCGCCCAGCTTCGAGATCCCGGCCATTCCTCTGACTGAAGATGCCTTTACCAACGGCGCCGCCGTGGTGGGCGAGAGCAGCTTTGTGGTCAAACACACCGCCGATCCTCTGCTGGTGGATTCGTTGGTGTTCAGCAATCAGAGCAGCACCCTGACTACCCTCAACGGATCGGGTCTTGCCAGCGATGGTCATCCGCTGACCTTTGAATTTGCCGATGATCGCACCTTGGTGGGTTACTACCTGGATGGCAGTGGCCAACGGGTGGAGGTGCTGCGCGCCGAATTGAAGGCTGAGCAGCAGGGCAGCGATCTGGCTGGGCGGGTAGTGGTCACCCTCACCGGCCCGCTCGATCATCAGGGCAGCGACACGCTTTCCCTCGATTTGCAGGTGAGCGCCAACGAGATCGATGGCGACAGCACCAGCGCCAACCTGACCCTGACCGTCAATGATGGCAGTGATCCCGCATTGGGCATCGACAAGGGCGTCTCGCTGCAAGAGGGGGGCAACCAGAG
>NZ_JBFODN010000038.1:0-3139 GCF_040908345.1 Aeromonas sp. R3-1 | reverse complement strand
TGGCCCGCGCTTTCACCGCGATCAGGCAGTCGGCCACATAGTCCATGTGATCCCGGGTGTAGACCCGACGCGGGATGGTGAGACGCAGCAGCTCAAAATCCGCCGCCTCCTGCTTGCCGGTGGCGGGATCGCGCCCCAGCAGCAGGGAGCCTATTTCCACCCCGCGCACGCCCCCTTCCAGATAGAGCTCGCAGGCGAGCGCGTGGGCCGGGAACTGCTCGGCCGGAATATGGGGCAGCAGCTTTTTGGCATCCACAAACACCGCATGACCGCCGGTGGGGGTCTGGATGGGGATGCCCGCCTCGGCCAGCCGCTCGCCGAGATAAGCCACCTGACTGATGCGGTAGGTGAGATACTCCTCATCCATCCCCTCCCGCAGGCCAATGGCGAGCGCCGCCATGTCCCGCCCGGCAAGCCCGCCATAGGTGACAAACCCCTCCATCGCCACACAGCGCACTTGCACTGCACGGAACAGGTCGAGATCTTCCTTGAAGCAGCAGAGCCCGCCGATATTGACCAACCCGTCCTTCTTGGCCGACATGGTGAAGATGTCCCCAAGTGCGAACATCTGGCGCACTATCTCCTTGATGCTGCACTTGGCATAGGCAGGATCCCGCTCCTTGATAAACCAGGCGTTTTCGGCGAAACGGGCGGCGTCGATCACCACCGGAATCTGGTGACGACGGGCCAGCTCGGAGACCGCCTCCATATTGGCCATGGAGACCGGCTGACCACCGGCGCTGTTGCAGGTCACCGTGATGATGATGCCGGCCACGTTGGCAACCCCCAGGGTCTCGATGGTGTCGGTCAGGCGAGGAAGATCAAAATCCCCCTTCCAGGCGTAGGGGGCGGTGGTGTCGAGCGCTCTCGGGGTGAGCAGGTTGATGGCCCGCGCGCCGGCCAACTCCACATGGGCCTTGGTGGTGTCGAAGTGGTAGTTGGAGATAAAGACCGGCGCCTTGCCCTTGCAGCGCTTGACCAGCTCGGGGAAGAGGATCTGCTCCGCCCCGCGCCCCTGGTGGGTGGGCATCACATGCTGATAGCCGAAGATATCGCGCACCGTATGCTCCAGCTCGACGAAGTTGCGGCTGCCCGCATAGGCCTCATCCCCCATCATGATACCGGCCCACTGGCGATCGGACATGGCACCTGTGCCGCTGTCGGTCAGCAGATCGATATAGACATCCTCGGCCAGCAGCAGGAAGGGGTTCCAGCCAGCGGCCTCGAGGGCAGCACGACGCTCGGCGCCAGTGGTCTGTTTGATGGGCTCGACCATCTTGATACGAAACGGCTCGGGTATACGACGCATATAAGACTCCTCACCGGCGCAAGGCCAGTGTGTTTTAAATCGGGATTGGCAAAGAGGCCGGGGCGATCAGGGTCGTCCGGCTGACAAATTCAAACGGCGGGTGCCGCCAATCAGCGGTGAGGAAAGTCGAAGGTCAGAATGGGATCCCGGGTATACCAGTGGGCGAGCAGGCAAGCTGCCCGGGGCGTAGCTGTCATGATTGGCATCACTCCCCTCCATATCGGTTGTAGACAGTCGGTGGCCAACAAGATCCATTGATGGATGCTGCCAACGGGCAGCCTCGCCACGTTAACGGCTGGTTAATTGGCAAACAAGGGGCGCACCGACGGGCTGTGCGCCCGCTCACAAAGTGCACATCTGCGCGGCAAACTGGCAGTGAGGTTGATCCGCCCGCCCCCCCGGTTCGTTATTCTCCCTACCCAAACGCCACATCCCCCATCAGCCAAGGCCGGAAGCCATCATGCATCGCAAACCCCATCTGCCCGAGAAGATTTGCCCCGTCTGCCAGCGCCCCTTCAGCTGGCGGCGCAAATGGGCGCGCAGCTGGGAAGCGGTTCGCTACTGCAGCGAACGCTGTCGCCATGCTCGTCACCACAGCAGCCAACATTACGGGGAGCCAGTGTGATGGAGCTGCGCCTTGTTCTCGGCGATCAGCTGAATGCCGCTCACAGCTGGTTTCGCACCCCGGATCCGGCGGTTTGCTACCTGATGGCGGAGCTGCGCCAAGAGACCGACTACTGCCGCCACCATCGCCAGAAGGTGCTGGCCTTCTTTGCCGCCATGCGCGCCTTCGCGGCAGCCCTTGGCAAGGCGGGCCACCGCGTCTGTTACCTGACCCTTGATGAGAGCGCCCGTTGGCCCGATTTGCCCGGCTTGCTGGAGGCTCAGCTCGAAGCACATCAGGCCGACAGCTTTGCCTGGCAGAGTCCGGACGAATGGCGCCTCGCCAGCCAGTTGAAAAGCTGGGCGGCGGGCCTTGCCATCCCTGCCACCGAGGTGGAGAGCGAACATTTTCTCACCCCTCGCGATGGCTGGCAGCGGTATCCCCACAGCCGGATGGAGTTCTTCTACCGCGCCCTGCGAAAGCAATATCAAGTGCTGCTCGATGAGCGCGGCCAACCTCTTGGCGGGCGCTGGAATTTTGATGACGAGAACCGAGCCAAACTGCCGGCTAGCCAGCCAATCCCAACGCCCCTCACCTTTGCCAATGAGGTGAGCGAGATTGACGCCATGCTGACCCGCCACGGGGTCTGCACCATCGGCGAGGCAGATGCCCGCAGACTGCCGTGGCCTATCACCCGGCGCCAGAGTCGCGAGCTGCTGGCCCATTTTCTGGCGCACTGCCTGCCTCACTTTGGGCGCTATCAGGATGCCCTGAGCGAGCGGGGCTGGAGCCTGTTTCACAGCCGCCTGTCGTTTTCCCTCAACAGCAAGATGCTTCATCCGCTTGAGGTGATCCACGCAGCCGAAGCCCACTGGCAGGCCAATCAGGCCACTATCACGTTGGCGCAAGTGGAGGGTTTTATCCGCCAGATCCTCGGCTGGCGCGAGTTTGTCCGCGCCCTCTACTGGGAAAAGATGCCCGACTACAAGCAGGCCAATTTTCTCGGGGCCAACCGGCCGCTGCCCGGTTTCTTCTGGAGCGGCGAAACCAGAATGGCCTGCGTGCGCCACGCCATTCGTCAGTCTCTGGAACACGGTTACGCCCACCATATCCAACGGCTGATGGTTACCGGCAACTTTGCCCTGCTGGCGGGGATCGATCCTGACGAGGTGGATCAGTGGTATCTCGGCATCTATGTGGATGCCATCGAGTGGGTGGAGCTGCCC
>NZ_JBFODN010000037.1:0-3992 GCF_040908345.1 Aeromonas sp. R3-1 | reverse complement strand
TGCTCGATGACGGATGGGTATGACTGTTACCAGAATGCGTTGGCGGAGCGGGTGAACGGGATTTTGAAAGGAGAGTTATTGTTGCAAAGCCCGCAAGATTTGACGCAAGCGCGGGAAATGGTGCGTGAAGCGGTGGATATTTATAACGAGGAGCGGCCGCATTATGGGTTGAAATACAGACCCCCCGATGCGGTACATAGGGGGTTCTGAGTGGAGCAAAGCTAGCCGAAAATGTGTAAACCTATTTCAGGACTAGACAGTGGCATGGGTCACTGACAACTCTTAACCGAGCGCCAGCCAGACTCCCACCCCTAGCATCAGGGTACCGGCGATGCGGTTCATCAGGGTGACATTGCCGCTCTTGGCGAGGAAGTGGCGCAGAGTGCGGCCGCCGCTGGCGTAGAGCAGCAGGCAGGAGAACTCGATGACCAGGATCAGCGCCACCAGCGCGCTGATCTGCGGCGCCATCGGCTTGTCGGCAGAGATAAAAGGGGGCAGCAGGGAGATCATGAAGGCCCACCCTTTGGGGTTGGCGATGGCGGTGACAAAGCCCTGCAGCGCCAGCCCCATGGCGCTGGTCTGTTGACCGGCCGAGAGATCCGCCGGAATGGCCATCTTCCCCTTGGCCTGCCACATCTGGATGCCAAGCCACACCAGATAGGCGCCCCCCACATATTTGAAGGCGGCGAAGATCCCCGGATAGTTGAGCATGATGGCTGCCACCCCGATCACCGACAGCACCGAGACCAGCCCGACCCCGATCAGCTCCCCCCACATCATGTGCAGGGTACGGCGCACCCCCAGGCTCATCCCCAGGGTCATCGACAGGGTCATGCACATGCCGGGGGTCACCGAGACAAAGAAAAAGGTCGGGATAAACAGAGCCAGAATGGCCGGATCGATCCAGCTGGACACAACACACCTCCATATGACGAGAGCGGGAAATCACGAAAACGGGACAGGATTGATACAACTCAGCCAGTTGTACCACATATTCAGGGGATAAAGCGCTCAATCACGCCTAAATGGCTCCTTTCTCACAAGAAAAAACCTTTTCTTCAGCACATTTCAGCAATAAAAGCCTGTGACAGCTCCTGACGTGCATGTGTAATATGTCGGCTCCTCCAATTCCGGATTAGAGCCATTCATGTCATTGAATAATCTATCAATACGTGTCCAGGTCTTGATACCTTTGCTGCTGGCCAGCCTGCTGATGATGGTGATGATCGCCATCAGCAAACAGGGTCTGGATGAAGCCATCAATGACATAGATGAGACGACCCAGAGCGTGGTCCAGCACAAGGACGATATTGCCAAACTGATCCACGCCACCTACCGGCTGCGCACCAGCGCCATCTATGGCCTCTACGATGCCAAGCTGTTTGCCGCACTGCCCGCAAACCTCAACAGCGCCGAGCAGGAGATCAACGCCATCCTCGGCCGTCTGGTGCTCCCCGGTGCCGAGCAGGATAACCGTCAGGTCGCTGCCGCCCTGCAGGCCTACCTCAGCCATACCCGCAGCAACATGCTGCCGCTGCTGGCGCAAAAACATCAGGGTGGCGGCGATCCGGTCGCCTACGAGGCGGCTCGCCTCCATTTCCGCGAGCTGGGTGAACAGCTGATCAAGCAGATAGACAGCATGTCCGCCCACATCAACCAGCTGATCCAGCAAGAGCTGGCCGAAGAGCAGGCCCACTACGACGCCACCCTGCTGCGTACCCTGCTGCTCACCGCCGGTACCCTGCTGGCGGCGCTGATCTGTGGCTGGGTCCTCTCCGGGCGCATCGTCAGCCCTATCGGTCAGTTGCAAGAGGTGATGCATGCCGTGGCGCAAGGGCGCTTCAACGTGCGCGCCAAAGCGGAGGGCAACAACGAGCTGACCCGTCTGGCCAAAGATATCAACCTCACCCTTACCCAGCTCGGCAACACCATCGAGAACCTGACCGGGATCAGCAACAGCGTCGCCTCCGCCGCCACCGAGCTGGCCGCCGTGATGACCCAGTCCGAGGCCAATGCAAAGCAGCAGCACAGCGAGATCGAACAGGTCGCCTCCGCCGTGACCGAACTCTCCAGCACCGCTGACAACGTCAACCACAACGCCGCCATCGCCGATGAACTGGCGCGGGATGCCAATGGCCGGGTCGAGCAGGGGCTCGCCCTCTTTACCGAAAGCATCGCCGCCAACAGCCGGATGGCAGGCAGTCTGGAAGATGCCGCCGCCATCGTGGCTCAGCTCAAATCCCAGTCCGAGCAGATCGGCAAGGTAATTGAAGTGATTCAGGGGATCTCCGAGCAGACCAACCTGCTGGCGCTCAATGCCGCCATCGAAGCGGCCCGTGCCGGTGAAACGGGTCGTGGTTTTGCGGTGGTGGCCGACGAAGTGAGAATGCTGGCGGCCCGTACCCAGGACTCCACCAAGGAGATCCAGGCCATCATCGAGCGGCTGCAGAGCCAGTCCCAATCCGCCAACAATGGCGTACAGGAGACTCTGGAGATCCTCAACCATAACCAGCGCTTGTCCGCTCAGGTGCAGGATCTGCTAAGCGGCATTACCGGTGCCGTGCGCCAGATCAACGACGCCAACGCCCAGGTCGCCACCGCCGCCGAGGAGCAGTCCTGCGTTACCGCCGACATCAACCGCAACATCACCAATATTCACGAGATCGTGAGCCAGAGCTCCGCCGGCATCAGCCAGAGCGCCAGTGCCAGCAACGAACTCTCCCAGCTCGCCGAGCAGCAACGCAAGCAGCTGGCCCAATTCCAGCTGTAAGCGCACAAAGTGAACCAGACAAAAAGGCCCGCAAGGGCCTTTCTTGTTGATGGAGCAATGGCTTTGTCTCTGTTTTAGACGCCATTTTTTGGCTTGTGGCGCCATAAGGGGCTGGGCTGCCCTGTCAAATATCGGTATGGTAGAGGCACGTTACTCCCCCTCACGTGAGCACACCATGAGCCTGAGATTCAAGAAACCCGCTTTTATCGCACTGGGGCTCATCGCCCTCATTTCCGCCGCCTGGCTCGACTACTACCTGCCGGAGCACACCATCGCCACCATCACCGGGGTCGAGGTGAAACGCACCGACAAGGATGGCCCCATCAGCCAGAAGAATCCGGCTGACGGCCCCACCACCGACGTCTATTACATCTACACCGAGCGCCCCGGCGAGAAGATCCGGGTGTTTCGCAATGAAGATACCGAGTGGGGCTGGCCCTTCTACTTCAAATTCAACGCCGCCGACGTCCAGGCCAAGGCCAAGTCGATGGAGTTCGAGAAACGCCTGGCCATCATTACCTCCTACGGCTGGCGCGTGAACATGTTCTCCATGTTCCCCAACGTCACCAAGATCGAGAGCACAGAGCCTGATGCCTCCACCTGGAGCTTCTTCCGCTGGTTCTGGTTCGGCCTCTGGGCGCTGGTGATGGGCAAAGCCGCCATTGCAACCTGGCGCTACTTCGATCGTCTTGAGGACGAGATATGAGTGAGCCGAGCAAGACCCGCACCAGCTTCTACCGGCGGCTCTACGTGGCCTGGCTGATCAGCCAGGGCACGGATACGGTGCCCGCCATCATGGAGGCAACCGGCATGCCGCGCCGCACCGCGCAAGATACCCTGAGTGCGCTGGCCGAACTCGATATCAGCTGCGCCTTCGAGCAGACCGAGGGGGCTCGCCACCTGCAGGGGCACTACCGCATCAGCGACTGGGGGCCCATCAATCCGGCGTGGATCAAGGCCCAGCTGCCTCTTATCAAGGAGACGCTGAGCTACCCCTGATCCTTCATGAGAGCGGCTATGCATCGACAAACAAGCCCCTTCCGGCCCACATCAGGTGGCACTAATGAAGGCTATACGCATCATTTTGCAACTCGCGATTCTTGCCACCGGGAGTGTCATACTTGCAGCTCTCTTTGCTGGGCCCGCACCAGACTTCACGGCCATTGTCGTTTTACTTGGCTTTGTGGCACTTCTCCTTGCTCTGACGCTGGTACTAAAAGAG
>NZ_JBFODN010000036.1:0-7868 GCF_040908345.1 Aeromonas sp. R3-1 | reverse complement strand
AAGACGCACATGACGGCTGGAGCCCTGCCCATCCAGCCGCTATGATGCGCCTTGGCCGGGGCATTGCGCCCGTTGACTCATCCGTTGAGGTTTTTCTGCCATGTCACAACACATAGGGGCGCTGACTCTGCTGGTGGCTGATTACGATCAGGCCATTCGCTTTTTTACCGAGGGACTTGGCTTTGCGCTCCTGGAAGACACTCGGCTCGATGAACCGGGCAAACCGGGCAAGCGCTGGGTACGGGTTGCCCCCAAAGGTGCCCCCGGTTCCGCGTTGCTGCTGGCACAAGCGGCCAATGCGCAGCAGCAGGCCGCCATCGGCCAGCAGGGCGGTGGCCGGGTATTTCTGTTCCTCGAGACCACTGATTTCTGGGGGGATTACCAGCGCATGCAGGCGTACGGTGTTCATTTTTGTGAACAGCCTCGTGACGAGCCTTATGGCACTGTGGTGGTGTTTGAGGATATCAGCGGCAACCGGTGGGACTTGTTGCAACGTACTGCTGCCAACTGAATCTGAAAACGTTTATCATCCCGCCTGTCATAAAGTCATAAAAGTGTCACAGAAAATTCTAATAATTGGCGCACCCATCTTCACAGAGGAGAGAGAAGGGAATGGCTAAGCGAATTCTGGTGGTCGAGGACGAAGCACCGATCCGCGAAATGCTCTGCTTCGTGTTGGAGCAGAAGGGATATGAGACGATTGAAGCGGAAGATTACGCCGATGGACTGGCGAAGGTGCGCGAACCCTACCCCGAACTCATCGTGCTCGACTGGATGATGCCGGGCGGCAGTGGCATCCAGTTTATCAAGCAGCTCAAGCAGGATGAGGTGACGCGCCAGATCCCGGTGGTGATGCTCACCGCTCGCGGTGAAGAGGAGGACAAGGTGCGTGGTCTGGAGGCCGGTGCCGATGACTATATCACCAAGCCGTTCTCGCCCAAGGAGCTGACCGCTCGCCTCCATGCGGTGATGCGCCGCGTGTCGCCCACCTCGGTAGACGAGGTGATCGAGGTGCAGGGGCTGAAACTCGATCCTGTCTCCCACCGGGTAAGTGCCGAAGAGAAGGCGCTCGACATGGGGCCGACCGAATTCAAGCTGCTTCACTTCTTCATGACTCACCCCGAGCGGGTCTACAGCCGTGAACAGCTGCTCAATAATGTCTGGGGTACCAATGTGTACGTCGAGGACAGAACCGTGGATGTGCATATTCGTCGCCTGCGCAAGGCGATTGAAGAGACAGGGCACGACAGATTGATCCAGACGGTGCGTGGAGCCGGATACCGCTTCTCAACCCGTCTCTAGAGGCAGTTATGTTGCAACCTTACGCCTGGCGGCGACAGTTGTGGCGAATGGCGTTTTTTTACGCCCCCTTCGCATTGGTTGGCTGGTTGATTGATCATCTTGCCCTCTGCCTGTTGGTGGCGGCCGTGTTGCATCTGGGCTGGCACTATCGCTTCCAGAAGCGGCTCTCTGACTGGCTGTGGCACGACCGCAGCCTGGTGCCCCCCAGCGGCAATGGCAGCTGGGAGTACATCTTCAACGGTATCTACAAGCTGCAGCAGCGTCACCGCGCCCGTCGCCGCGAGCTGGCGGGGCTGATCCGCCGCTTCCGGGAGGGTGCCGAGGCGCTGCCCGATGCCGCCGTGGTGTTTCGCACCGATGGCAGCATCCTCTGGTGCAACCGGCTGGCGGAGCAACTGCTCGGTTTTCGCTGGCCGGAGGATGCCGGCCAGCATATCGGCAACCTCATTCGCAATCCGGCCTTTAACGCCTATCTGGGCAAGGGGGCGTATGACGAGCCCCTCGAGATGCACTCCCCGGTCAACGAGGAGAAGTTTCTCGAGTTTCGCATCATGCCCTACGCCTCCGATCAGGCGATGCTGGTGGTACGGGATGTCACCCGCTTGCGCAGTCTCGAGAAGACCCGCAAGCACTTCGTTTCCAACGTCTCCCACGAGCTGCGCACCCCGCTGACCGTGCTCAAGGGCTATCTGGAGATGACCGAGGAGCCGCCCCCGCCCGCCATGTGGGCCAAAGCGCATCGGGTGATGATGGAGCAGACCATCCGGATGGATAATCTGGTCAATCAGCTGCTCACCCTCTCCCGTATCGAGGCGGCCCCGACCGTGGATCTCTCCCATCTGGTGGACATGCCTGCCATGCTGGGACTGCTGGAGCAGGAGGCGCGGGCGCTCTCGGGCGATCGGGCCCACCAGATTGAATTTGTGGTGCAGCCCAATCTGCTGGTGCGCGGGGATCAGGAGCAGCTGCGCAGTGCCGTCTCCAACCTGGTCTACAACGCCATTCACTACACCCCGGCGGGGCGAAAAATTACCGTGGAGTGGCGCAAGCAGGGGGCGATGGCGCTGTTTGCCGTGAGCGATGAAGGGGAGGGGATTGCCCCCGAGCATCTGGCGCGGCTGACCGAGCGGTTCTATCGGGTCGACAAGGCACGCTCGCGCCACACCGGCGGCTCAGGACTTGGCCTTGCCATCGTCAAGCATGCCCTCAGTCATCACGACTGCCAGCTCGATATCGAGAGCCGGGTCGGCCTTGGCAGCCGCTTCAGCTTTCTCATTCCGAGCCGCATGGTGGTGATTAAATAGTCTTTTATGGCAATGAGTTAGCTGCAAAAAGAGGGCCTTTGAACGGGCCCTCTTTTCATTTGTTCAAATCTGTCGCCATGTCATTAAAGTGTCACATTAAATCCATAAATTTGTCACTGCCAGGTCAGATACTGGCGCCGTCTTAAGAACGGACCTTCTGTAACTTTGGAGAGATTGGATGAAACTCAACAAACTGGCTGGTGTAATCGGATTCACCGCAGCAACCCTGTTTTCTGTCAGCGCCCTGGCTGCCGGTGTGGATAAAGACCTGCCGGATTACACACCGACCAGCGGCATTTCGGGCAACCTGTCCTCTGTCGGCTCTGACACCCTGGCCAACATGATGACCCTGTGGGCCGAAGAATTTAAGCGTTTGTACCCCAACGTCAACGTGCAGATCCAGGCCGCCGGTTCTTCTACCGCCCCGACTGCCCTGACCGAAGGTGTTGCCCAGTTCGGTCCGATGAGCCGTGCCATGAAGGCCGGTGAAGAGGAAGCATTCGAGAAGCGTTACGGCTACAAGCCGACTGCCATCCGCGTTGCAGTCGATGCCTTGGCGGTGTTCGTCAACAAGGACAACCCCATCAAGGGGCTGACCATGCCGCAGATCGACGCTATCTTCTCCAGCACCCTCAAGTGCGGCGAAGCCAAGGCTGCCACCAAGTGGTCTGATCTGGGTCTGGATGGCAACTGGTCCAGCAAGGATCTGCAACTGTTCGGTCGCAACTCCGTATCCGGTACTTACGGTTACTTCAAGGAGCACGCCCTGTGTAACGGCGACTTCAAGAGCGGCGTGAACGAGCAGCCGGGTTCTGCTTCCGTGGTGCAGTCTGTCTCTGCCTCCCTGAACGGCATCGGCTACTCCGGTATCGGTTATGTCACCTCCGGCGTGCGTGCAGTACCGCTCTCCAAAGATGGCAAGACCTTCATCGAAGCGACCTCCGATAACGCCATCACCGGCAAGTATCCGCTGTCACGCTTCCTGTACGTTTACGTGAACAAGCATCCGAACAAGCCGCTCTCCCCGATGGAGCAAGAGTTCGTCAAGATGATGCTCTCCAAAGCAGGCCAGAACATCGTTGCCAAAGATGGCTACGTGCCGGTGCCGGCCAAGGTGGTACAGGCTGACCTGAAAAAGCTGGGTATCATGTAACTGCCTGCAGTCAGCATGCCCTGATAAAACGAGCCCCAAGCGGGCTCGTTTTGTTTTTGGCAGCTGTCAGTTTTGTTAATAGCGCAGGATGGATATTTTTCCGCCAGCCGGGGGCTGGCTCCCTTGCGCAGCAGGGCGGCATTTCCGAGAATAGGGCAACGTTATGGCAAAGGATCCCTTCATGATTGCGTCCCTCACCAAGTTTGGCATGGTAGCCCTCTGTAGTTCCCTGCTGGTCGCCTGCGCCCAGTCGCCGACCGGCCGCAGCCAGATGCTGCTCTACTCTCCCCAGCAGATGAACCAGCTGGGCGCCGACTCCTTCGAGCAGATGAAGAAGCAGGAGAAGGTGAGCAAGGATGCCAAACTCAACGCCTATGTCTCCTGTGTCGCCAAGGCTGTGACCGCCCAAGTGCCGGCCAGCTATGGCATCACCAACTGGGAAGTGGTGGTGTTTGACTCCAAACAGGTCAACGCCTTCGCCCTGCCCGGCGGCAAGATTGGTGTCTACAGCGGTCTGCTCAAGGTGGCCAAGAATCAGGATCAGCTGGCGACCGTTATCGGTCACGAGCTGACTCACGTACTGGCCCAGCACTCCAACGAGCGACTCTCGCGCAGCCAGCTGGCGGGGATCGGTCTGGCGGCCGCCGACATTGCCATGGGCACCAGCGAGTACCGCGGCGCCACCATGGCCGCCCTTGGCCTCGGGGTCGAGGTGGGGGTGATGTTGCCCTATGGCCGAACTCAGGAGAGCGAAGCGGATCGGCTGGGGCTTGAGCTGATGGCGCGCGCCGGGTTCAATCCGGCCGAGGCAATCCCCCTGTGGCAAAACATGAGTGCCGCCGCCGGTGGCAACACGCCGCCGCAACTGCTCTCCACCCACCCGAGCAACGAGAACCGGATCGCCGAGTTGCAGGCGCAACAGGCGCAAGTGCTGCCGCTCTATGAGCAAGCCCGCGCCAACGGTCTGGTGCCCCAATGCAAGGCATAAGCCTGCGCATGGCGCGCAGCGACGATGCCGCCGCCATGACGGTGATGCAGCGAGCCAGCTGGCTCGCTGCCTATGGCCAGGTGCTCGGTGCCGACCTGCTGGAGCAGCTGGACGTCACCGCCCATCTGCAGATTTGGCAGAGCCGTCTGGCCGAGCCGGGCCCAAGGCCCATGCTGCTTTGTCTCGACGAGGTGGTGATTGGCCTACTCTACTGGCAACCACAACAGGAAGCGGGACAGAGCCATGCCCTGATCCGCGCTTTTTACCTCCATCCCGACCACTGGCGACAAGGTTATGGCAAACGGCTGTGGCAGGCGGTGGCGATGCAGATGCGCCGCGCCGGTTGCCATAGCGTCAAATTGTGGCTGCTCGATGGCAACCACATCGGCGAGGGGTTCTACCTGCGCCGTGGCTTCGTTTTTGATGGCGAGGAGCGCACCCTGATAAGCCTCGGGCAGCCCTGCCTGCAGCGACAAATGAGCCGTTTGCTCTGATCACTCTCCCGTTTTTCGCCTTCGGTCACTTTATTTTTTTTGCGAATTAATACAATGTCCCCCTTGAAACAGAGTTGGATAAACACGGGCTGACAAGGGAGTGCTGGCATGTATTACGGCTTTGATATCGGTGGCACCAAGATCGCTTTTGCGGTCTATGACGGTGCATTGAACCTCTGCCACGAGGAGCGCATGAGCACTCCGGGCAACGATTACGAGGGGCTGCAGCAGCTGATCCGCTCCCGGGTCGAGCAGGCGGATGCCCGCTTCGGCGCACGGGGCTCGGTCGGCATTGGTTTCCCCGGTGTCATCAACAGCCAGGATCACAGCATAGTGGCGGCCAATCTGCCCTCCATCAATGGTCGCCATCTGGGCGCAGATCTGGCCGAACTGCTGGAGCGGCCGGTCAAGGTAGATAACGACGCCAACTGCTTCCTCTGGTCCGAAGTGCATCAAGGGGCAGCCGACGGCGCAGGCAGTGCGCTCGGCGTCACCATCGGCACCGGTATCGGCGGCGCCGTCTATCTGGCGGGCAAGCTTATTCAGGGGCGCAACTGGCTGGCTGGCGAGATTGGTCACTACCCCTTGCCCGCGACCATGCTGATGAAGTATCCCGAGTTGCCCCGTCCCCGTTGCGGCTGTGGCCGTCTGGTCTGTTTTGAAACCTATGCCTCCGGCACCGGTCTGGAGCGTCTCTATCACCATTTCCATGGCCAACGTGCCACGGGTCACCAGATTGTGGGGCGCTTCGAGGCCCATGAACCCCATGCGGTCGAGACGGTCGACTGCTGGTTGGAGATCATGGCCGCCGGGCTTGCCACCGCCGTTTCGGTGATTGATCCCGAGGTGGTGGTGTTGGGGGGCGGCCTGAGCGGCCTGCCCGCCCTCTATGAACAGCTGCCGCTGCGTCTGCCCGGTCACTTGCTGCCCGGGGTCGCCCTGCCCGAGATCCGCCAGGCCCGCTTCGGCGGTGCCGGTGGTGTGCGCGGCGCAGCCTTGCTCAATCTATGAGATCAGATGTGGGGTCTGATCTCCCCGCTATGAGATCAGATGTGGGGTCTGATCTCCCCGAAAAAGGAGTCTTCATGACCCGTCTTGAAATCTGTATCGACAACCTGGAATCCCTCTTCACCGCCCAGCAATCCGGGGCGGATCGTATCGAGCTCTGCTCTGCGCTGGGTCTGGGCGGCCTGACCCCCTCCTACGGTTTTATGCAGCAGGCGGCCCGCCATGCCACAGTGCCGGTTTATGCCATGATCCGCCCGCGCGCCGGGGATTTTTGTTTCAACGACGGCGAGTTCGAGATGATGCTGCAAGATATCGCGGCGGCACGCGCTGCGGGGCTGCAAGGGGTGGTGGTCGGTTTGCTGGATGAGGAGGGGCGGGTGCCTGCCGCCAAACTCAAACAGCTGGTGGATGCAGCAGGCCCGTTGGGAGTCACCTTCCATCGCGCCATCGACCTCTCCTCCGACTGGCGCCTCGATCTGGAGACCATAGTTGCTGCCGGTTGCGAGCGCATTCTGAGCTCGGGCCATGCGCCGACCGCGCTGGCTGGGCTGGAAACCCTGCAGGAGATGCAGCAGGCGCTGGCGGGGCGTGCCAGCCTGATGCCGGGGGCCGGGGTCAATGCCGACAACGTGCGTACCATCATCGAGTTCACCGGAGTGAGCGAAGTGCATATGTCCGGCATGGGCTGGCGCGGCGGCATGGTGCCCCATGGCGTAAATATGGGCACCTCGGATGATGGCCGGGTCAATATCACCGATGGCGCCAAGGTGGCCGCGGTCAGAGCCTTGCTGGATCGCGGTTAAGCAGATCGCCGCCGTTGGGCGGCGTTCATCCGCATCTTGTGTGAAGTTCCTCCCACTGACGGGGAAATCAGGGGCGCCCCCGGCAGCACCCCGGCCAAAAGTCTGATATTATCCCGCCTCTTTACTACATGGATCTGGAGCAACATCTCAATGTCCCAATACGACTCTATCGAACAGAAGGCCAGCTATGGCATCGGCCGCAACATGGGTGATCAGCTGGCGCAGCAAGCTTTCGCCGGTCTGGATATCCCGGCCCTGCAACAAGGTCTGGCAGATGCCCTGAATGGTCTGGAGTTCGCGGTCAGCCGTGACGATATCAATGATGCCTTCCAGGTGATCACTGCGCGTATGCAAGAAGAGCAGGAAGCCGCCGCCAAGGCCGCCGCTGCTGACGGCGAAGCCTTCCTGGCTGATAACGCCAAGCGCGCTGAAGTGAAGGTGACCGACTCCGGTCTGCAGTACGAAGTGCTGGTAGAAGGCAACGGTGCCGTTCCGGTAGCCGGTCAGTCCGTGCGTGTGCACTACCACGGTACCTTTACCCACGGTGGTGTATTCGACAGCTCCGTCGCTCGCGGCCAGCCGGCTGAATTCCCGGTGACCGGCGTGATCGCTGGCTGGGTTGAAGCGCTGCAGCTGATGCCGGTTGGTTCCAAGTGGAAGCTCTACATCCCCCACGATCTGGCCTACGGTGCCCGTGGTGCCGGTTCCATCCCGCCCTACTCTGCACTGGTATTTGAAGTCGAGCTGCTGGACATCCTGTGATCCTGCTGGCTTGATGCAAACGGCGACCCTCGGGTCGCCGTTTGTTTTTGGATT
>NZ_JBFODN010000035.1:0-2641 GCF_040908345.1 Aeromonas sp. R3-1 | reverse complement strand
CAGGGCCACTTCGCACTTGGCGGGTTACTATCTCGCTCTCGTTTCGATCAAGGGTTTCACCTGTCTCATGCCGATGGATCTCTCTGGCCTGCTGCGCCGACTGCTGACCGATAGTCACATCTACTTCGCTCTCAAAGTGCTGCTGGCCATTCTCGGTCTGCTCGCCTTTACCCTGGCCACTGGCAATATCCAGCTCACCGTGCTGCTCTCCCTCGGGGTCGTGGCGGGCGCCATCGCCGAAACCGACGACAGCCTGTGGGGGCGCCTTAAAAACCTCGCCATGACGCTGATTTGCTTCATGTTTGCGTCCCTGTGCGTGCAGTATCTCTACCCCACCCCCTGGCTGTTTGCCATCGGGCTGGCCAGCTCCACCTTTATCTTCGTGATGGTGGGGGCGCTCGGCGCCCGCTACGCCACCATTAGCTTCGGCTCACTACTGATCGCCATCTACACCATGCTGGGTGCCGCCAAGGCACCGGATCTCTTCTACCAGCCGCTGGCGCTCGGCGCTGGCGCCCTCTGGTACGGGCTGGTCTCGTTTATCTGGCTCTGGCTGCTCCCCTACAAGACCCTGCACGAGCAGCTGGCCCAAAGCTACTTCGCCCTTGGTCGCTACCTGCTGGAAAAGTCCCGCTTCTTCCCGGCGGACGAGCACGGCGCCCAGGCCATTCGCCACAATCTGGCCCAGCTCAATATCAATCTGGTGAGCGCACTGACCCTCACCAAATCGGCCCTCAACGCCCGCCTGAGCCGCCGCCATCCGGCGAGCCCCGAGCTGGCCAGCCTGCTGCGTCTCTACCTGCTGGCACTGGAGATTCACGAGCGTGCCACCTCCAGCCACTACCCCTACAGCCGGCTGGAAGCGGAGCTCAAGCAGGGCATCGTACTGGAAGGGTTTCAGGAGGTGTTCCTGCAGCTCTCCGAGGCGTGCCAGCGGCTCGGTTACGCCATTCTGGTGCACAAGCCCTACGCCCATAACAAGCGCATCCACTGGACGCTGGAGGCCCTTGGCGATCAGTTGGAGTTCACCAATCTCAAGCAGCACTACCCGAAAACCCTGCTGACGCCGATGAAGTTCCTGCGCCGCAATCTGGCCAGCATCAACCAGTTGCTCGGTAGCGCCGAAGTGTTGCAAAACCCCGAGCAACCGGAGCAGGAGCTGCCCGCGCTGGCGCGCCCGCCCCGCCTGCCGCTGCTGACCCAGCTCAAGCAGCACCTCACCTTGCACTCCATGGTGTTTCGCCACGCGCTGCGTTTGTCGCTCGGGCTGGTGATCGGCTACGGCATACTGCAAGCCTTTGATCTGGAAAAGGGCTACTGGATTTTGCTGACCGTGCTGTTTGTCTGCCAGCCCAGCTACAGCGCCACCCGCCGCCGACTGGTGCAGCGTATGCTCGGCACCTTCGCAGGTATTCTGGTGGGTATTCCGGTGCTCTGGCTGTTCCCCGAGCTGCACGTCCAGCTGGTGGTGATGGGGCTGGCCGCCTTCCTGTTTTTCACCCAGGTGCGCAACAACTACAGCGCCGCTGTCTGCTTTATCACCCTCTACGTGCTGATGGCGTTCAACCTGCTCGATGGCATCGGCTTTGCGATCCTCGGGCCACGGCTGCTCGATACCCTGCTCGGCTGCCTGATCTCCTACGGGCTGGTGGCCTGGCTCTGGCCTGACTGGCAGTACAAGCGGCTGCCGACGCTTATCGCCAATTCGCTGTCGGCCAACGCCCGCTACCTATCGGCGGTGCTGGCAAGCCTCAAGCAGCAGCGGGACGAGTCCATCGACTATCGGGTGGCGCGCAAGAGCGCCCATCTGGCGGACAGCGAGCTGGCTACCGCCTGGCAGAGCATGCTGGTGGAGCCGCAAAAGCGCCGCCGCTTCCTCGATCTCTGCTTTACCCTCACCTGGCGCAACCACGCCCTGCTCTCCTACATCTCAGCGCTGGGGGCCCATCGCGACAAGCTGGAGGCCATCAGCGGGCTGGATGAGGTGCGCCACCACATCTGCCACACCCTGGAGCAGGCCGCTGGCCATCTGGCAGGCAACCCCTCCAGCTCCGTCGGTGGTCAGAGCCCCCTTCTTTGCACGGACAGCAGTCCGGACAGCAGCGAGGAGCAGCTGATGCTGACCCAGCAGCTCAACCTGATCAGCGAGCTGGCGGATCAGCTGCTGCATCTGGCCAACGAGAGCCGGTTGCTCACCGGGGAT
This sequence comes from Aeromonas sp. R3-1, assembly GCF_040908345.1. Lineage (NCBI taxonomy): Bacteria > Pseudomonadati > Pseudomonadota > Gammaproteobacteria > Aeromonadales > Aeromonadaceae > Aeromonas > Aeromonas sp. R3-1. The sequence continues at coordinate 438 of NZ_JBFODN010000035.1, read as the reverse complement.
CAAGGCGCTACCATGCCCGCCCAATCCTGATAGCCCCATTAGCGAGGAGCCCTCATGTCTGCGTCCGAAAAACATCAGCTGGAATTCAACGGCCAACTCATCGAGACCGATGCCAAGGGCTACCTGCTCAACAGCAACGACTGGAGCGAGGAGCTGGCGCTGGTGCTGGCCGCGCAGGAGGGGATCACGCTTGAGGAGCCGCACTGGGAAGTGGTGCGCTTTGTGCGCGCCTTCTATCTGGAGTTCAACACCTCCCCCGCCATCCGCGCGCTGGTCAAGGCGATGGAGAAGCAGTACGGCCCCGAGAAGGGCAACAGCCGCTACCTCTACAAGCTGTTCCCGGAAGGGCCCGCCAAGCAGGCGACCAAGATTGGTGGCCTGCCAAAACCGGTGAAGTGCATCTGATCCCATGCATCTCATCCCATAACAACTGGGGGC
>NZ_JBFODN010000034.1:0-6394 GCF_040908345.1 Aeromonas sp. R3-1 | reverse complement strand
TGCAAATACCCGCAGCAGCCTCAGCCTGGGGTGAGCTATGGCCAGCATCATGGCTGGAGCAGCAAGCGGGGCATCTTCTTCAGCGAGCAGCCGCTCTACCGCGCCCTCGGTCAGAGTCTGGGGCTAGCCCCCGGCTGCCGCCATCCGCTGGTTTACATCATGGAGGCGGCCGATGACATCTCCTACTGCATCGCCGATCTGGAAGATGCGGTAGATCGGCGGATCCTGACTCAGGGTGAACTGCTGGCGGCGCTGCGAGCTGCTGACCAGAGTGACTACATGGGCACCTTGCTGGATGAGGCGCTGGCTTCTGGTCGGGGCTTTTTCCCCCATTTTCGCCAGCAGCTGACCCGGGATCTGGTGGCGTTGGCGGCGCAGAACTATGTCAGCGAACATCAGGCCATTTTGCAGGGCTCCTATCCGCAAGCGCTGCTGCACGGTCAGGCGCCGGCGGCGCGGGTGCTCGATATCCTCAAGCAGGTGGCCCGCGAGCTGGTCTTTATGCGCCCCGAAGTCGAGGCTCTCGAACTGGAAGGGTATGCGGCGCTGCGCGGGGTGCTGACCAGTTATGCCTGTCTATTGGCACTGCCAGCGCCACAGTTTGCCCGCCTGCTGGCCGGGGAGGGGAGCCAGGCGCTGTTCTTTGCGCGCCGCCTCTATCACCGCCTCTCGGCCCGCCATCTCAAGGCCTATCGATTGGCGATCGCCACCCCGGACCCGCGCTTTGCCTGCCAGAACGAGCAGGAGTGGTATTACCGGGTGCGGTTGCTGCTCGATTATGTCAGCGGCATGACGGATACCTATGTACTGGAAGAGTACCGGCTACTCTCGGGGATCTGATGCCCCAAGCTCCCCTTCGGGCAGCATAAAATGCCGTAAAAACGTTTAAAAAGGAGTCGCAAGAGGCTTGTTTTAAATTCGGATATTTTTTAGACTTCTGCAACCTGTTCAACTTTTACCCGGTAAGGAGACGAAAATGCAACATCTGATGCTCAATATTGCATTCTCTCGCGGCACTGCGTGCGGCGTGAAATCTCGTGCTCTTTTACCGCGTGGCGTAAACAGGTAACCCCTGTCTTTTTATCACCCGCGGTTCATCCCGCAGGGTGATATCCACTTTCTCCGGGAGAACCGCATGTTCAACTGGAGAATGTCATGTCTATCGAACTGGTTTTACTGCGCAGTGTTGAATCCCTAGTCCAGAGAAGGATTGCCCGGGTCGAGCGTCGTCTCGTGCAGGTCAATTTGTCACCCGCCCTGCTCAGGGATATCGGGCTGGAAGGATATCAGGGTCAAATCGCCCTCGTTCGCGAGCGGGAGTATCAAACCGGCTTCCGCCTCGGGAATCGAATAACCTGATCGCGAAGGGGAGAATAAGATCCCCCTCGCTAGTGAAATGGCAGGCTGCATGCCTGCCATTTTTTCATCTTATGGTTGATTCCAGGTTCACATGTTGGTGACTCAGTATTATCCTCTCCGCCCTCTTTGTAACAGCTGCGATTGTTTTCTCGCCTTGCGTCGTCAGGATCTGCAAGATTAGAGGTGGCAGCCCTATCTGTTTTACTCATCAGGACAAGACCTTATGCCACTCCTTCGTCAGCTTTTTCTTCCCATTTTGCTGTTGTTTTCAGGCATGTTGGCTGTTGCGGCTCCCCAACCGCAAGATGAGAGCACAAGTAACGAGATTTCTGCACAAAAGGAGCTGCTGGTTGGGGTTCCCCGTGGCGGCTATCTCCCTTTCATCTATCAACTCCCCAACCTGCGCTATGCCGGTCCGCTCAAGGAGCTGGCCTCGCGTATTGCAGCCGAAATGGGCGTGTCATTGCGTTATATCCCCTATAACTCCTACGTGGATGCCCAGATTGCTCTCCAAGGCGGCCAGATCGATGCATTAATCGGGGTCGAACGTAATGCTCTTGAATTGAAGGGGATAAACCCTATTGGCAGTATCGGTTCTTATGCTCGCTCCATTTTAATGCATACCCCGGATCAGCGATTGACCCTGGAGCAGGCGCGTAAGTTACGCTGGGTCTGTATTCGTGGTTTTGGCAGTTGTAATGAATTGGCTCGTTTGGGGATCTCTGATGTAACTGAGCTTGAGAGCCGCACTGAGGCGACCTATATGGTCAAGCTGGGCGCTGTCGATGCATATCTTGATTTGGAACCAATTGTTTCCTTTAAAATGGAGAGAATGCCTGCATCAATGGGGGTTGTCGCTCCTGGGTGGCTTTCTGGCAGCACGCTGACGATGGCGACCAGCTCCCGCCAGCCAGAGCTGAGCGAGAAGCTTTGGCAGGCATATCAACGGATACCCGTTGCAGACTCACGATTACGGTTGCATCAGAAAGATGAACGCGCCAACGCTGGTCTGTTGCTGGAACCTGATGAGGCTAGTTGGCTGAAGCAGAGAAACAAGGTGATCAAGTTCGCCGTTGCCCCCGGATTTGCCGGCATCAGCGAAATCGATGACGAAGGTGAATTGCATGGCTATACGGCAGACCTGATGAAATTATTGAGTCTGCGCTCCGGGATCCGCTTTGAGCTGGTGTCGACAAATACCTGGCAGGAGTCACTTAAACTGCTGAAAGAGCACAAAGTGGACCTTATTCCCTTGATGACACCGCTCAAGGATCGTCAGTCCTTTGCCTCTTTTACCTCCTCCTATCTGAAGTTCGACAGCTATGTTGTAGCCAGACACGGTGCTCGCCCGCTGAAGTCGTTGGTCGAGCTGAAAGGGCGTCTGATTGGTGGTGTGACGGGCTCTTACGAAGCCTCTCTCATTCACGCGCTGGGCGCCAATATTATCGAAGTAGGCAAAGATGCCGATTTACTGACCTTGCTTGATACTGGGCGAGCCGAATATGTGCTGTTGACCATGACCAATCTGGGACAGCAAGCGATGAAGGGGTTCAATGATAAGTATCAGGTAGTGCTGAGCTCCCCCGAATTTTCCGTACCTATCAGTATGGCCGTCGATAATGCTCAGCCCGAGTTGCTCCGAATCATGGACAAGTTGCTGCTGACCATCACGGATGAGGAGTGGCAACTGCTGGAACGACGCTGGCTCAATGTGTCGGTCAATATCGAGTCTGATTACACCCTGATTTACAAATGGTTGGCCATAGGGGGGGGCGCCTTGCTCGTCAGCGGTTTGCTGGTGATGTTCTGGGCTCGCAGTTTGCGTCGCCAGATTGCGCAGCGGAAAATCGCAGAGGACAAGCTGAATGAACAGTTGCTGTTTGTGCAGACCTTGCTCAACTCACTGCCAACCATGGTGGCGCTACGTGATAGCGAGCAGCGGATCACCTTGTGCAATCAGGCCTACCGCGATGCTTTCCTCGGTGCTGGCAGTAGCAGTGAGGAGCTGCAAAACATGCCCGAGACACTCAGAAACAGTGTGTTGGAAGAAGAGCGCCGGGTGTGGCAGACCGGACAGGATCTGGAGGGTGCAGGCAGTAACCTGCGAGCTGATGGTACGCCCTGCCATGTTATCTATGCCAAACGCCCTTATCGCGATCCCGATGGCAATATGCTGGGGGTGTTGACAGTACTGACCGATGTCAGCCGGATCAAGGAGGCGGAGGAGCGCGCCCGTCAGGCTGAAAATCGCCTTACCCAGATTACCGACAGCATGCCTGGGGTGGTCTATCAGTATTTGTGGCAAGGACCCGGCAAGGGGCGGTTTTTGTATGCCTCTCAGGGTGCCAGCGAGATCCTCGGGGCTTCCCAGCAGGATCTGTTCAATGCCGAATCGGGTGGTGAGGTGTTCGGCTTTACCGAAGAGGCGCTCCAGGATTTTGTCAGCAAGGTGGCCAATCATGCCGAGACTCTGGCGCCCCTCGATCTGGAGGTCAAGGTAGAGCGGCCTGATGGAGATCGTTATCTGCAAGTGCGTGGCAACTTTGTCAGACAGGAGCGGCAGGCACTGATCCTCAATGGGGTCATTCAGGATATTACGGCCCTCAAGCAACAGGAATACGAGCTGCGCGAAGCTCGCGCCTATGCCGAGCAGGCGATGCAGGCTCGCAGCCGCTTTTTGGCAACCATGAGCCATGAGCTGCGCACTCCCATTTCAGGCATGCATGGCATGCTCGAATTGCTACAAATGAGCGAGCTCAACGACGACCAGCGTTTTATGGTGCGCAATGTGGTCACCTCGACCAACAACCTGCTCTATCTGGTCAATGACATCCTCGATTTTTCCAAGATAGAAGCGGGTCAGTTGCAGTTGAATTACCAGAGCAGCCGGTTGCAAACGGTGATCTGCGATGCCATTCGTGGCCACGCGGCACTGGCTCATAACAAGGGGCTCCACGTGGTGCTGGAGTGGGAGCATCATGTGCCGGATTGGGCCGACATCGATGGGGTGCGTATTGGTCAGGTCATCTCCAACCTGCTCAACAATGCGGTGAAGTTTACCGAACAAGGGGGTATTACTATCCGGGTCAGCTATCTGAGTGAGCAACTGACCATCAGTGTCAGTGACACCGGTATCGGGATTGCCGAAGAGAAGCAGGCGCTGCTGTTCACGCCTTTTGAGCAGGTGGAGTCAGATATCAACCGTCGTTTTGGTGGCACCGGCTTGGGGTTGGCAATCTGTGAGCAGCTGGTATGCAAAATGGGGGGGGCACTGACACTGACCAGTAAGGCAGGAGAGGGCTCCTGCTTCCGCTTTACCGTGCCGCTAACCAATCCGCAGTGGGATCCCCCTGCTCTGGCTGACACAGAATGGTGGTTTTTCAGCGATGACACCAACCTCGAAGCGGCCATGGTACGGCAGGGGGCCAAGCTCAGGTACTTGGGGGCCAATGAGCTCAGTCGCTCACTGGAAGGGTTGCTGTTGGCCGATCAACGGTGGCTTGAGCAAGCGCTGGGAGGGGAATGGCAAAGCTGGCTGCAACACTCTGCGCTGAAGGGGATCATAGCGTCACCCGATGAGGCGTTACGGGGTCGGATTGGTGAACAGAAATGGTGGCGCCTGGGTCTATCTCCTCTCTATCCGGATCTTCTGCTGGAGAGCTGCCACGAATTGCTACAGGAGCGGGTCACACCGCACCTCCCAGCGCTTGCAGAGAAGCTGGGTGGCAAAGTACTGGTGGCTGATGATCATCCGGTCAATCGTGCCTTGCTGGCACGGCAGTTGGCCATTCTTGGTATCGAGGCTCAGGTTGTGGAAGATGGCGAGAAGGCTCTGCGGGCCTGGCAGGGACAGCAATTCTCTATGCTGCTGACTGATTGCCATATGCCGGTGATGGATGGTTATGCCCTGACCAAGGCGCTGCGGGCTGCGGGAGTGACGGCCCCCATCATAGGGGTAACGGCAGATACGTCGGAAGAGGCGAGTGCTCGTATGGTAGAGGCTGGCATGAGTGACATGTTACTGAAGCCCTACCCGCTGGATATCTTGCGCCAGATGCTGGCCCATTGGCTGGCAGAGAAGACGCCAACCAGAAGCGCGGTTGCGCCCGTTGTTGGGGCTACAGGCATGCAGGCTGAGCGCTGGTTGGCGCTGTTTGGTGACGAGCTGACCGCGCGAGCCATGGCGGTGGAGTATCTCGATTCCAACCGGCAGGATGGCGAGGCCATGATGGCAGCGCTTATTTGTCATGATGCCAGCGCTTTGGTAGAGACAGCCCACCGGATCAAGGGGGCTGCCCGAATGGTCGGGTTGGAGGAGCTTGCCAGCCAGGCTGCCATGCTGGAATCGGCAGCGCGATTGAAGCGGCTCGACGAGCTCGACGATCTGGTCAGCACAGTGCAGAGGTTGATGACGGCGATTGCCCACGACATTGGATTATGGCTCGATGAAAAAAGCACAACATGAGTTGGTCATCATGGTCGTGGAAGACCATGGATTTCAGCGCAAGGCGCTGCTGCACCAGATCCGCAGCCTGGGTTACCAGAATCTGCTGGAAGCGGTTGATGGTATCGAGGCGTTGGCGCTTAGCCAGCAACACAACGTCGATATCCTGTTTTGCGATCTGCGAATGCCCGGAATGGATGGCATGGCGCTGTTGCGCCGCCTGTCGCTGGGTGGTTTTCAGGGCGGCATTATCCTCTCCAGCGCGCTTGAGGGGGATGTGGTCGAAGCCGTATTGCGTATGAGTACCGCTTATGGCCTGCAGGTGCTCGGTCGCATAGAGAAACCCCCAACGCCGCAGCAGCTCCAGCGGCTTATCCAGGCTTGGTCACCCCGGCAGGAACCCCTCAGGGAGGAAGAGGGGCACAGAATAGGACTCGATGAGTTGCGTCGGGCGATCGAGCAAGATCAACTGCTGCCCTGGTATCAGCCCAAGGTGAGTTTTGCATCTGGCGAGTGGGTCGGGATGGAAGCGTTGTCCCGCTGGCAACACCCCGAGTTTGGCCTGATCCCTCCCGGGCGTTTTATTTCGCT
>NZ_JBFODN010000033.1:0-9677 GCF_040908345.1 Aeromonas sp. R3-1 | reverse complement strand
GGGCTGTCGATAAGCCACCGTCACCGTGCGGGCCCGCTTGCTGACACAACTGTAATCGGGGGCACAAAGCGGTAGGTTCATCAACTCGAACAGGGGGGCGAGTCGTCCCTGTGTTGCTCGCAGAGTGAGGTTGAAAACCCCCTTGAGCATCAGGAAGGTGCAGATGGTCTGGTCAGTGTAGAGTTGGCTGTGGCCCCCATGATGGCCGTGGTGAAACCAGTTGTTCATAGCCTCGGCATCAACCCAGAAGGTGAGTGAACCACGGTTAACCAATGATTTGTTGTATTGAGGCCAGTTGGTGATGGGGTGAAGCGATGTGCCCATGATGCAGACTTGAAGAGGATGGTGGTGATCAGATCACCGAGTCCTCAGTTAGTTCCATTCAAGCTGCATCTATTTGGGAAACAACGCCCCACTACACGTAAAGAAGACACCTGTTAGAAGCCGGTGTCAGGTGATAACTAGAACTGTACACATCACAACATATTTACATAAAATATTTCCTACTATCATTTATAATATCATGATGATTCCCTTTAATATGGACTTTATAACTTAACGTGTACATCCTATTAAAAATTAATCCGTAACCATCTGAAGCATTCGCCAATATCCGTCGCCAAATAATCCTCTTAGCAAGATGAACACGATTTACTCTGCTACAAAAATAAAAGACAGTACAGTACAGTGCCTTGTTCCTTCGAAGTCTGGGCAAACAGTGAACGAACTTGCTCCTGCAACAGTATTGGTTACATCAACACTAGCTATTCCTTCAGCATTGGTTTTTGCTTTCGATGTACTGAATACAGCTGTTGGACTGCCATTATTAAAGTATACATCCATTCCAGGCAAAATAACATTTGTGTTAGTATCTCTCACTTCCACTGTCAGGGTCTGTTTGTCGACCCCGTTAGCGACTACAGTTCCATTTTGGGGGTAATAAATAAACCGTGAAGATTTAGGCCGTGGTAGCGAAAAGCTAACAGAGCCTGAAAGTTGTTTTTGATTAGCTATAGCCTTTAAGGTAACTGTCTCTACAAGCATATTGCTAACAGTTACTGAAGCTTTACCATTTGTATCTGTAATGCCTGAAAGCGTACTCAAGCTTGCCGCGCCGGTTTTTTGAAATGTTACGGGAACCCCAGAAATAGGATTGCCATTTGCGTCGACAACGGCGGCATTCCAATCTATCGACTCAATATTTTTAGCAACAGCTTTGGAGTTACCGCTGAAAGACTTTAACGTCGCCGTAGCTATATCTCCAATAAATCGCGTCTCTGCACTAATATGTTGACTATTGTGAGTGGCCGTTACCGTAACAGTTTCTGCCTTGGTGCTGGTCAGGGTAATAATGACCTGCCCCTGCGCATCGGTCATCCCGGTCTGGGCACTCAATACCGCACTGCCGGTGGTGGCAAAGCTCACTTCGGCATTGGGTACGGGATTGCCCTCGGCATCGGTCACGGTTGCGGTAACATCGTTGCTTGCCACGCCATTCGCCACAGCATTGGTGGTCGCCACCAGGGCAGAGACGGTCGCGGTGCTGCTATCAGCCACAAAGCGAGCGTCTGCGGTCATGCTTTGACCCGCGTGGGTCGCGGTCACGGTCACGGTTTCTGCCTTGGTGCTGGTCAGGGTAATGACTACCTGGCCCTGCGCATCGGTCATCCCGGTCTGGGCACTCAATACCGCACTGCCGGTGGTAGCAAAGCTCACTTCGGCGTTGGCAATCGGGTTACCGGTTGCATCGGTCACGGTTGCCGTCACGCTGCTGCTCGCTACGCCATTCGCCACGACATCGGTGGTCGCCACCAGGGCAGAGACGGTCGCGGTGGCTGCATCGGCAACAAACTGCGAATCAATGCCTTTCATTATAAAATCCAGCGCAACTAGTACATTAACTACTTCAGCCTTGGTATTTGTCATTGTGACAATGGCTTTACCTTCCTCATTCGTAATTGCCTTTGTGGCACTCAATTCACCTGTGGGGCTCTCCTCGTAGAAGTTTATTTCAACACCCGGTATCGGATTACCATTATGATCAATGACTAAAGCACTCAATGTGTTCGTAGCAACGCCGTTAGCAAGAGCATTATTTACTGTCGCGCTCACCGTCGATAGCACTGGGTTTGAAGCGTCGGCCACAAAGCGTGAGTCGGCGGTCATGTTTTGACCCGCGTGGGTCGCGGTCACGGTCACGGTTTCAGCCTTGGTGCTGGTCAGAGTAATAACAACCTGGCCCTGCGCATCGGTCATCCCGGTTTGGGCACTCAATACCGCACTGCCGGTGGTGGCAAAGCTCACTTCGGCATTGGGTACGGGATTGCCCTCGGTATCGGTGACTGTCGCTGTCACCTGATTGGGGCTGCTACCATCGGCAGGCGCTTCAGAAGTCACGATGAGAGTAGACAGCGTTGTTTGAGATACCTTATCCCCATGATTCAATGTAAGGTGAACTTTGCCACTTGTTGCACCACTAGGACCTCGGGCGGAGATGCTCAATACGGGCGATTTAGCGCCAATGCTCGTGTTACTCGGGGTTATTTTGAGTGCGTTGACCCATATAGTCTCCGCATTACGCGCAACATTGCGTAATTGGCCTTCAAGTTGCTCTATAACATATCCTTCAACTGGAGCAATCATCACCTCGCTGGGTTTTACGATAACTTGAGCTGATGGCTCACTCTCAATCTCACGTGCCAAGATAAACTCAACCACAGTGCCTTCCTTTTGGACCGACACTTCAGCCTCTTGCTGGTCGATAGAGTCTGCCTCGTGGCCTTCAGAGATAACCTTCAGCCGATTGACCAGCATCTGCGGATTGACCCTAACTACTACCGGGATTGAGCCTGATTGGTAAGTCCGACCCCGATCATCGGTGACGGTCAGGTACAGAGTGAATGTCTGTTGGGTTGATACCTCAAGTGGCAAGGTCGGCAAGGTCAGCATGGACTGCTCAGTGTTGAGCTCTGATAATGCAGCTTGCAACAACGAGTCTGGGGATGACCAACGCTTAGCAACTATCTGCCCGCCAGAGATGACAACACTCGGGTTGAGTCGAACTTGCTCGCCACTCATCCCCTCTATCGCAGCATGCTCAATGCTAACAACACGCTCCTTCTCTTTATATTCCAGGACAATATTGTTGTTACGTTCGACCAGATCGTAACGCATGCCTTGCAATTGACGAGAGAGCGCAACGTTGGCAGGGTTGAGCTGTTCATCCAGAGAGGCCCCCAGTGCCCACTCAAAGCCAACATTGGCTTGCGTATCACTTTGAGCGCCTTTTATCACACGATGCTCAAGCCCGAGTTTTATGAGTGGCACCGGTTGCCATTCCAACCCGACGGTCCCTGCATAGGGGTTACGCTCAAGCTGATTATTGCCAGCTAGATCGACCTTATCTCCAAAATATTGCTCAACCTTGGCGGACAGCCCCAAATGAGGGTAGTTAGGGAGGTAGTAAGTGGCATTAAGATCTACGCCACGAGCTGCCCGTTCGAGGTGGTCAACAAAGTCTGGTGAACTTTTCCAATCACTTAGCGGGTTATAGACGTTTGCGGAGAGTTTCAGGTAATCAGCCCAAGCCTCTGCCCCCAGACCGATCCGGGTGTGATGGCGGAGGATGTCGTAATCCCAGAACGCATTATATCCTAACATCCAGGAATCATAGAAGTGACGCTGGCCGATCCCAATATTAACAATAGTACGTTCCGTATTATCATTATGTCTCCCACCGGCTTGGACAAACATTAACTGCTCAGGGGTCTCGAACAGAGGAGCCAGTAAATCAGCAGAATATTCTCGCAGCCCGAATTGTTCATCAAAAGCCAGCGCGACTTCAGCGGTACCAACACCACCCAGCAGTTTTTTTACCTGGTCATTGGCTTCTTTCTGAAATGTGGCTTGCACTTGTTGCTTGAGATAAGCCGTTTCTTGCTGCATGAAAGAGCTTTCAGCGCTATTCAAACGGTTAGCACTATATCTGGTATCGCCGACCTTTTCATCATGCAGACCATAAGCTTGCCCTAAACGCGCGCCTTGTTGAGCGATAAATAACTCAGTCTTATTATTGTCTGCGACTAATCTTGAATCAGGATTAGAAACATTAATAAAAGGTTGATTAGTATTAGGCTCTTCTGGTTGAAAAGGCACAGCTAATAACTGCCCGACAACAAGCTTATTTGGATTGCCATTTGTTTCTTCGCGCCAAGCAGGATTTAACTTTTGCAAGGTAGCAACATCGATACCATGTGACATAGCGATGGAATGCGCTGTATCACCGATGGATATCTGATAAAGACGTAAATTTGGAGTGTTTTTAATATTTTCGAACGCCATCAATGTCGGGCTGACTGTTGACAGCGAATAAAAAAATATTAGCGCTTTCGCGCCTAAGTTTTTTGTGTAAACAGCACACATTTTTTCTTACCTGTATCTCTTAATACTGTCAGGGTGACTCTTTATTATTTAATAGCGCCAAAGCATTTAGATGTGGATTAATTAACAGTAAAAAGTATTTAAATGTGGATTAATTGTACATTTTAAGGGGGGGGGGTGGTAATAATAAAATAATAAATGATAGCTCTGCTATCAAACCACGGCCTTCCCAGCTCAAGTTATGGCTAAATGCATGTTTCTTTATGATTTTCTCTGTCTTGCACGAAAAATCGTTACCACAGATATAAAAATGACCCACTAACGCCGGAATATGGTTAACCTATCTGGGCCAAGATCTTGGTTTTTGAGGCATCGCCATGTTAGCCAATTAGTTATCATTGGAAATTCAGCGTGTTAGCTTGTCAAGGCATGAGAAATCAGGGGCGTTGTTTCCCAAATCGATGCAGTTTGAAGGGAGCTTACCGAGGACTCGGTGATCTGATCACTACCATCCTCTTCAAATCTGCATCATGGGCACGTCGCTTCACCCCATTACCAACTGGCCTACATACAACAAGTCTTTGATTAACCGTGGTTCACTCACCTTCTGGGTTGATGCCGAGGCCATGAACAACTGGTTCCATCACGACCATCATGGGCGGCGGGGCCGCAGCCAGCTCTACACCGACCAGACCATTTGTACCTTCCTGATGCTCAACTCTCTGTTCGAGTTGATGAATGTGCCGCTGTGCGCACCGGACTATAGCTGTGTCAGCAAGCGCGCTCGCACGGTGAAAGTGTCCTATCGACAACTCGCCAAGAGGCGTATCACCGACTTGGTCATCGACTCAACCGGGCTGAAGGTCTTTGGTGAAGGCGAATGGAAGGTCAGAAAACACGGCGCCGAGAAACGGCGAGTCTGGCGCAAGTTGCATCTGGCGGTAGACCCGGCAACCCACGATATCGTGGCGGCGGAAGTCTCGCTGGAAAATGTCCATGATGCAGAGGTGTTACCGACCTTGCTCCATCCACTGCGGCGCAAGCTGGGACGTGTTTATGCGGATGGCGCCTATGACAACAAAGCCAGCCATCAGCTTATCTTGCGTAAAGGGGCGACAGCTTGTATCCCGCCTCGCAAGAACGCTGGGCTATGGGAAAAGGGACATCCAAGAAATGAGGCTGTGCTGGTAATACGCAAGGAAGGGCTGGCGCACTGGAAGAAGATATCGGGGTATCACCGTCGCTCGCTGGCAGAGACGGCAATGTATCGGTTCAAGCAGTTGCTGGCGGGGAAAATCAGTCTACGTAACTACAACGGCCAAGTGGGAGAGGTAATGGCGTATGTCAGCGCCATAAACAAGCTGAATACTCTGGGCATGCCTGTCAGAGAGCCCCGAGTGTAACGGTCACTTGGGGCTGGGTAGTTGCTGCTTGATAGTTGATTTGGGAAACAGCGCCCATTGCTGCCCATCGTTCGATATGGATTAGGTGGTTTGCATTATTCTCCAGTGTTTTTTCCGCACCATACAGGTGTGTCAGTGTGAACTCACATAGCCTCGGGATGGGGAGTCCTCTCTGATCAACGATTAGATACTTACGTTCATTGTACTGCTTCATGTTGACGGTTCTGAGCTTCACTGCATCATTCCTTTACACTTTTAGACACCTATTCCTAATGTATACTCCGAGCTTTCAGAATGAGTAATCTTTACATGTTTAGAAATGAAAAAACCCCGAATAATCGGGGTCTCTAGGCATTTCACTTTACAATTTTCTTTACGTTTTGAAAAAAACCGTCCTAGAACGGGATATCGTCGTCGAAATCCATCGGCGGCTCGTTATATACCGGCGGCGCAGATTGCGGCTGCTGGGCAGGACGGCCATAACCGCCTTGCGGCTGCATGTTCTGCTGCGGAGCCGGTGCCGAGCGCTGCTGATTCATCGGCTGCTGGGCAGGCATGCTCTGCTGCGGCTGACCCCAGTTACCCTGGGATTGGCCACCCATGTTCTGGCCCATACCCTGGCCGCCTTGCGGACGACCACCCAGCATCTGCATCACGCCAGTGAAGCTGTCGACCAGCACTTCAGTGGTGTAGCGCTCCTGGCCGCTCTGATCCTGCCATTTGCGGGTCTGCAGTTTGCCTTCCACATAGACCTGGGAGCCCTTCTTCAGGTACTCGCCAGCCACTTCGGCCAGCTTGCCCATGAAGACGACGCGGTGCCATTCGGTACGCTCTTTCTGCTCACCGGTCTGCTTGTCGCGCCAGGTTTCGGAGGTAGCCAGAGTAATGTTGGTCACAGCACCGCCACTCGGCATGTAGCGTACTTCCGGGTCTTGCCCGAGGTTACCGATCAGAATGACTTTATTGATGCCTCGACTGGCCATAATCTCTCTTCCACCTTATTTACCGGCCAGGTCGAAACCTGGTCCAACACGACTAGATACCTGATTAGTTGCTGTGTGCGGGGCACAATGTCCCGCAGACGCATGTGGCGGTCATAGTAACAGTTGCGAAGCGGATTGGCAGCATCCTTAACCTGCTTGATGTGCCAAAGGTAACTGTTGGCTCCTGCTGCAGTGATGGTCGGGTTGCAGTTGTTTTGGGCGCGTCCGGCATCACATTTCTGCCATATATTCCTGTTATGCTGGCCGATTGGCGAATTGGAATAGGTTTTTAAATCGACTAAAAACATATGGTTACGATATTTATGAGATCCATTCTCATACTTTTTTAATATTGTGCTCCCATACCTCCTTGGTAGACTCAGTCGGCCAGATTAGGTGGTTTACAGGTTCAAGGAAGAGCACACAATGAAAGCCGCATGCCCGATCGCACTGGTCACTGAAGATAATGTGCAGGCCAGCACATTTGCTGCATACCTCATCTCTCATTTGAGCCGTCCCGTCCAGCTCATCCACGAGATTAATCAGCTAGATAACCAGTGTGACGGCACGCTGTTTCTCATCGATCTCGACTATATCCGCTCTGGCCAGTCACTGGGCTGGAACCGGGCGATCTCCGAACGCTTTGGCATGGCGCCCACCGTGCTGCTCAATGCTCCCACTGCGACGGATCGCGACCTGCTGCTGATGTGGCCGCAGATCTGCGGTCTGTTTTTCCGTCAGGATCCGCTCGACCGGCTGGTTGCCGGGTTGCAGAAAATCCTGTTGGGCGAGTACTGGATGCCGCGCCACCTGCTGTGCGAGCTGGTCGAATACTATCGCCAGGGCAATAGCTACCTGCTGCGTAACGACACCCTGCTGACAGCCAGAGAGCAGGAGATCATCCGTTATCTGATGACGGGCGCCTCCAATGTCGAGATCGCCGACAGCCTGTTTGTCAGCGAGCATACCGTCAAATCCCACCTCTATAACGTCTTTAAAAAGCTGAATGTGAAGAACCGGATCCAGGCGGTGAGCTGGGCCAAAGAGTATCTCGATGCTCCGGACTCCCACTGATGAAAGCGCTCTCTGTGGCGTGTTGCCTTGCGCTGCTTTGGGGCTGCACGACCGTTGTGGCGGCCGAGGCTGATACACCGCTGGAGTCGGTGCAGCCGGAGCAGGAGAGTGATCGGCTGGATGTGGATGGTCTGGTACTGGATCGCACTTTTACCCGCTTCGGTCAGGGCTTTTATAACGAATTTACCCGGTTGCGCAGTGATGAAGACCCGGATGCCAGAGAAAATCTGACGATTCATGAGCGCCCGACTGCTCGCTGGGGCAGCCTGATCTGGATCACTCATAACCGGAAGGTGATTTTTAAAACCGCACTCTCTCCCGGCCGTAATCAGCAGGAGCAGAGCGCCAAACTGGCTTGGTCACAGGTCAGGCAGACCCTCGAACAGCAGAAGATCGCGACCCTGTTCATGGATACCTTCGATTTGGAACATGATGAACTATAAGGATATTTCTCATGCGTGCCCGGTTATGGCTAGTTGCTGCACTGATAGCGCCAACGCTCCATGCGTCGGAGCTTGTCTATCGCCCCGTCAACCCCAGCTTTGGGGGTAACCCTCTCAACAGCAGTCATCTGCTTGGCACCGCCAATGCGCAGAATGATTACAAGGATCCCGCCAGTGGCAGCGGTAGCAGCGGCACCTCGGCGCTGGATCGCCTGACCTCCAATCTGCAATCCCGCCTGATCAGCCAACTGCTGGCCGATATCGGCAAGGATGGCAGCCAGAGCGGCAGTCTGGTGACCGATGATTTTGCCATCAATGTGGTGGATGAAGATGGCACCCTGGTGGTTTCGATCACCGACCGGGTGACCAACCAGACCACCATGATCGAAGTGAATGGCCTGATTGCCGACTGAGGGCGCGATGAAACGACAACTGTTATTGATAGTGCCCCTGCTTGCGCTGGCTGGCTGTGCGACCCATATCGGCTCGCCCGTTGCCGATGAGAAGGCAACCCTGATGCCGCGATCCGTCTCTTACAAGGAGCTGATCAGTCTGCCCAAGCCAAAAGGGAAAATTGTCGCGGCCGTCTACGATTTTCGTGATCAGACCGGTCAGTACCTGCCTGCACCGGCGTCCAACTTTTCCACGGCGGTCACTCAGGGCGGGGTGGCCATGCTGAGCACGGCTTTGTGGGATTCTCAATGGTTTGTACCGCTGGAGCGGGAAGGGCTGCAGAACCTGCTGACCGAGCGCAAGATTGTGCGGGCGGCCCAGAACAAGCCCAACGTTCCCGGCAACAATGCCAATCAACTGCCCTCGCTGGTCGCTGCCAACATCCTGATCGAGGGGGGGATCGTCGCCTATGACAGCAATGTGCGAACCGGTGGGGCGGGGGCCAAGTATTTTGGCATCGGCGCCAGCGGGGAGTACCGGGTCGATCAGGTGACGGTCAATCTGCGCGCCGTCGATATCCGTTCAGGCCGGATCCTGAACAGTGTCACCACCTCCAAGACAGTACTGTCGCAACAGGTGCAGGCCGGGGTATTCCGTTTCGTCGAGTACAAGCGCCTGCTGGAAGCCGAGGCCGGTTTCAGCACCAATGAGCCGGTACAGATGTGTGTCATGTCGGCTATCGAGTCAGGGGTGATCCGGCTGATAGCCAATGGTGTGCGGGACAATCTGTGGCAACTGGCCGACCAGCGGGATATCGACAATCCGATCCTGCAGGAGTACCTGCAAGACAATGCTCCGCTGCTTTGAGTTTTCCCGCTCGCGCAATGCCCTCCCAGGTGGAGGGCATTTTTTTGGCTCTGTCCCAATTACGTGTTGAAAGGCTAATCTTGAAGTAGGCCATCACCTTGAGGTCTACCATCATGGATACCCCAGCCTTTCAA
>NZ_JBFODN010000032.1:0-3207 GCF_040908345.1 Aeromonas sp. R3-1 | reverse complement strand
ATTCAGTATCTATCAACCACGCAGGGCGGCGATACGCTGCTCGATGGGCGGGTGGCTCATGAACAGCTCGCTCATGGAGCGCTTGCCGTTGATGCCAAAGGCCATCATGGAGCCTTCCAGCTGCGGCTCGGCACCGCGGGAGAGGCGCTCAAGGGCGGCAATCATCTTGTCGCGACCGGCCAGCTTGGCGGCACCGGCATCGGCACGGAACTCGCGCTGACGGCTGAACCACATGACGATGATGGAGGCCAGAATACCGAACAGCATCTCCAGCACGAACACGGTGATCATGTAGGCAAAACCGCCGGTGCTGCTGCTCTCTTCCTCGTTGTTGGAGCTGAAGAAGTTGCTGATCACGCCAGCCACGATCCGGGCGAAGAACATCACGAAGGTGTTCACTACACCCTGGATCAGGGTCAGGGTCACCATATCGCCATTGGCCACGTGGCTAACCTCGTGGGCCAGTACCGCTTCCGCCTCGTCACGGCTCATGCTGTAGAGCAGGCCGGAGGAGACCGCCACCAGCGAATCATCGCGGCGGGCGCCGGTTGCAAAGGCGTTCATCTCGGGAGAGTCGTAGATCCCCACTTCCGGCATCTTGATACCCGCTTCGCGGGCCTGACGGGCCACAGTACTCACCAGCCAGTGCTCGGTCTCGTTACGGGGTTGCTCGATGACCTGGACGCCATAGCTGCGCTTGGCCATCCACTTGGACATCAGCAAGGAGATAAAGGAACCCCCAAAACCGAACACGGCACAGAACACCAACAGCCCGGAAATGCTGGACTTGTTGATCCCCAGAACCGAGAACAGGATATTGAGTACCACCCCCAGCACCAGCATGACGGCCAGGTTGGTCACTAGGAATAGCATAATTCGCTTCATATAGACTCCTTGTGAAGATAAGGGACATGACCGGGGATCACTCGGGATCCCCACCTGATCATGTTAATGTCGACATTCTAGGGAGATTCGATGAATGTTCGCTGAATATGCCGTCAAAGTAGCGGCGAGATATCAAGACGCCCCTGCAAATCGGCTTCAAGCGGATTGTTTATAAACGGAATTTCGCCAAGGAAGGGGGCTGGCAGCAAGCCCCTCAGGGTGTCCAGATTTTCCTGATAATGGCTCATGGAACCATGGAGCCGATTAATTACCCACCCCGCCACCGGCAGCTGATCGTTGCGGATGGCGGCAAAGGTGAGCAGCGCATGGTTGAGGCAACCCAGCTTGGCCCCCACTACCATGATCACCGCCATGTTCTCCTGTTTCACCCAGTCCGACAGCAGATGCTTGCGATCGAGCGGCAGATACCAGCCCCCCGCCCCTTCCACTACCGCCAGTTCGGCCCCAACCTGTTCAATCTTGCGTAGCCCCTCACTCAACCCCTGCATGGTGATAGGCTGGCGCGCCTCGCTGGCGGCGATGTGGGGCGCAATCGGCGGCTCATAGGCGAACGGATTGACCACCTCATAGGGCAGCGGCAGACTCGCCGCCTCCTGCAACAGAACGGCATCCAGGTTGCGCAGCCCGTCAGGGGTGCGGGCACATCCGGCCGAGACAGGCTTGTAACCCGCGCACTTGATCCCCTGTGCGCTAAATTCGCGCAGCAGGGTGCGCGCCACCAGCGTCTTGCCCACATCGGTATCGGTGCCGGTGATAAAGAATGATTTCATACGGTTCTCTCCTTGGCAGGGCCCGTTGACTACCCTGCACACAATACGATTCCCGGCGCTCAGCGAGGCTTGCTGAGGCGACCGAGGCACACCCGATAACTGGCGACCAGCCTGCCATCGGGCTGGCGAAACGCCTCATACGCCTGCGCCAGCTGCTGCAATCTGGCGCGCCCGCTCAGACCGGCCGGGGCGGCACTCCCCTGATTGTCATTGACCTGATTGGCCCCAATCCCCTTGAGATCACGCAACAGCTGCGGCAATTCAAGATAGGCGAGATCCCAGGTGATACAACGCAGCTCGGGAGCAGATACCCCGGCGCTCGCCAGAGCCTGCTCCAATTGTGGCAGGCTGAGGAAGCGATTGACATGGGCGCGACCATCAAGCTGCTGCCAGGCGGCTCGCAACTGCCAGAGCGACTCATCGAGCAGGGTCGAGAAAAAGATCTGGCCGCCCGGTTTGACCACCCGCAGCAGCTCGCCAAAAGCCTGGGCCGGACGCTCGCACCACTGCAGCGCCAGACTGGAGAAAACCCAGTCGAACGCGTTATCGGCGAAAGGAAGCTGCTCCGCATCGCCGCAGAGCAGGCGAGCACCGCTGCCACGCAAGGCGGCCTGCGCCAGCATGCCGGGGGCGAGATCAAGCCCCACCAGCTGGTGACAACGGTTCGCCAGTTGGGGCAAGAAAAAGCCGGTGCCGCAGCCCAGATCCAGCCCGCTCACCGTCAGATCAGTGCCAACCAGCCTGTCTGGCATCCATTCCAACAGCGCCTGACCCACCTCCTGCTGAAAGCGGGCGTGGGCATCGTAGTGACGAGCGGCGGCGCCGAAACGGCGAGCAAGCTGCGCCTTGTCGACCGTTTGAAAACGCTCAGCCATAGTGAGCCTCCCCAAGCGTTGTAACTGCAGGGCAGACCCCCAAGGCATCGAGCAGGCGATCCACATCCTGCTCGCTGTGAGCCGCGCTCAGGGTAATGCGCAGCCGGGCCGTACCGACTGGCACCGTGGGTGGGCGAATGGCGCCAGCCCAGACGCCGCGCTCCCGCAGTCGTTCTGCCAGTTGCAGGGCAACACTGCTCTCCCCCACCAGCAGCGGCTGGATGGGGGTATCGCTCGCACCAAGCTGCCAACCCTGCGCCTTTGCCCCTTGCCGGAAGCGAGCGATCAGCTGGCCAAGATGGGCGCGGGACTCATCAGCCACGCGCACCAGTTGGATACTCTTGCTGACCGCGCAGGCCTGCGCGGCGGGCATATGGGTGCTGTAGACATAGTGGCGAGCGAAGTTGACCAGATACTCCACCAGCTCGCGGCTGCCGCCGACAAAGGCACCGGCAACCCCGAGCGCCTTGCCAAAAGTGCCCATCTGGATGTGTACGCTGGCAGGAGGAACCCCCTGCGCCGCCAGGGTGCCGCGCCCCTCGGATCCCAGCACACCAAGACCGTGGGCATCGTCGATCATCAACCAGTTGCCGCTTTGGGCGGCGAGGGTTGCGAGCTCGCGCCAGGGGCCTTGATCCCCGTCCATACTGAACACC